>NZ_JBHIRU010000009.1:0-88697 GCF_042197425.1 Bartonella sp. AA126HLJHH | reverse complement strand
AGAGGCGATAAAAAAGCTTCAAAAAGATGAGGGATAGAGGCAAAAAAACTCAATAGAATCAAGATTCACCTATTCCCCCATATTAGACATAACTATTTTATTTTACTTGCTTTTTATATACCATTTATGAACACCGCCGCAAAAAAGGCTTTAAGATGTATTAAGATACACAACAATCGCCTCTGCTGTTTTCTTGATCGCACCTCTTGCGGCAAAATGAGTAGAGCTTAATCCTAAAAAAACCGATTCAATATATGAACCCCCTGCATAATATCAAACCCATGCGTATTTGGTTTAATAAATCCACGGAACCCTCATCAATTTCACTCTACGACTTTGAGTAATATGCTTTGCTTCCTGCAACAAAGGCTGTTTTTTATCACTTATCAGAGACATCGGCTGGAATATTAGCGTTTCCCGCAGTGCTCGTTGTTACAGCATCCACATGCCCCACAACGTTACCACCCGCTCCATCGACAGCAGCGTCCGCTACCCCTGTTGTTTTATTATTGATCTCACCTCTTGAAACAAGATTGGTAGAGTTTTGCAATCCTACAAGACCGATTTTATGATATCCAGCCATGCGTATTTGATTTAATAAATCGATGACAGTACCATAATCAATTTCGCTATCCGCTTTGATTAAAATTTTTGCCTCTAAATTTTGCGTAGTTTCCCTCAACAAAGCTTCTCTCAAAGCTGCTTGTTCTACAAGATGATCACCAATGTAAAGAGAACGATCTTTTTGCAACGTAACATAAAGAGGTTCATCAGACTGAACCACTGAAGGTGCTTGAGTTATAGAAGGAAGCTGAACGGAAATGGCAGATGTTGCCAAAGGCGCAGCAACCATAAAAACAATAAGCAACACCAATACAACATCAATAAAAGGGGTTACATTGATTTCGCTTTGCAACCCACTCTCGTCTATATCCCAATCATTATTAAGGCTTGCTTTCATTTTTTATGACTTTTCTGTTGTCTTTGTCTATCAAGTTCACGGCTCAAGAGCCTTTCAAGAGCAGCAGCGATATCGCCTAAATCACTGCGATAACCACTCAAAGCACGCATAAGGCTATTATACATAACAACGGCGGGAATAGCCACAAAAAGCCCAACAGCCGTTGCGAATAAGGCTTCAGCAATTCCAGGCGCCACCACATCAAGTCGCGTTGTTTGAGACTGAGCAATCCCAATAAAAGAATTCATAATTCCCCAAACAGTTGCAAAAAGACCAACAAAAGGAGCAATTGCACCAATAGTTGCAAGAACAGCGCTTCCACATGCAACACGGCGTGTAGCAGCCAGCAAGCAGCGTGACAAAAGTGAATGAACCCTTTCTTTTAAACCTTCATGAACATCACGAGCCTTAGCATCGCGAACATCGCGGGAAACATCTTCATATTGATTGCTCTCCTCATAAAAGAGAATATCTTCAATCGTTTGTGCATTTTCCCCTGTACTGTTTTTTTCACCAGAGCTTTCGTTTATCCCTTCAGGAGCAGAAAAATGAACCTGTTGTGCAGAAAGATAAACCTCTTTAAGAACTTCTTTGAGAAAAAACACACCAGCTCCTTTGCTTTCTTTCAAACTAGCTGCCAAACGCGTAAGAGTCTGAGCATTTAGAACCAATTGAAGTTCATGACGTACTCTTCGTTTTACCAAAGTGATCTCAACAATTTTCACAAAAGCAATTGTCCAAGACATAAGTGAAGCAAGTAACAAAATAATGATAACGGCTTTCACCACCCAATCAGCAGCCATAAACATAGAAAAAGGAGAAAAATCATGCACTGTCAATACAGAAGACATATTATCTAAAGGGACTGTTTTATCTAAAGGGACTGTTTCAGATTCCATTTTTATCTCACATTCTTGTGCTCTTATCTTTATTTATGAGCTGGATCGTCACCCCGCATAGCATCACTGTTCCACAATGCCACTACCCTTTTAACGTCGCTTTTGTATTCCTCTTAAGAAAGAAAACTTGATAAATCAAGTATAGTTTTATTTCATAAGCTCTCTCTTAATTCTAAAGAAATTACTCAAGAAATTTTTCTCTAACAATTCAACAAGTTTATCTTACCCAATCAATTTATTGCATAAATTAGGCAAAATGATAAATTTACAAGAAGTATCGCATATAATATTTTAATTTATAAGAATAATTTATCATCGTTCCTGTTAAATAAATCTCTCATATCGCAAAGCTTTTCTCATTTCAGCAGCTCTTTTAAAGCCAACAAAATATTTGCTTACATGAAACAAGCAGCAAAAATATCATAAAATCCTCGGAGAAAAGGATATGCACTTCTCTAACAACCAGTGCACTAAAGTACCTCTCCTATCCTAAAATAAAAATATACCTTACGTTTTTAAAAAAGAACTATCGCAATATCTTAAACTGACCAAAAGTATCATGGGGAGCGCATGTTGCCCCCAAATACATAGAGAGCAAAGAACCGCAATATTATTTTCTTTTTCTTTGCTGCAAAAGTATAAAAATGACAGTACTTCTGCCGCAAAATCGCAACAACGATGTTTTTTACCTGTCACAAGCTTAAAAAATAAACCTCAACACGCTTTTTAAAAAACTTTTATAAAAAAAACTGCGCCACGAGAAACTGAAGAATGGTGCTAAATTCCTGCAAAAGCATAAAAGCATATAAGGCAATTCTCAACAGATGCGACCCTTTACAGACAAAGCATATCGTATAGGAAAGATTTATTTTATCAAAAACAGTTTTAAATTCAACAAAATGAAAGGAACCAAAAAAAGCTTTTGGCGTTACTCAAGCAGTGAAAATTTTCACTCCAATGCAAATGATCACTATGAACACACCAATACAAATATCAATGAATCAAGAGGGAAAAATACCATGGCCCATAATAAAACAACACAGCACGATAAATCAGCCGTAGAAAAAGACCTACAAGGACAATTAGAAACGTTACGCACTGAAATTTCAGGGATTACCTCAACCCTAACAGATCTTGGTGCAAACAAATTCAACGCCGCCAAAGACAAAGCGGAAAAACTATATCACTCAGCGAAAGAAAGTGGTGAAGACATGATGTCTCAAGCAAAAGACAAAATCAGTGATCTTGAACAAACTCTGAACCAATGCGTTCGCAAAAACCCTGGCAAAAGCGTTTTGTTTGCCGCAGGGGTTGGTTTTATTCTTTCTCAATTACTACGTCGTTAAGCAATGCATAAGTTTATCGCTCCTCTTTTAAACCATCTTGTCGGTGGAGGGCTTAAAAGCACAGTCAAGCAAGTACGCCTTCAAGCAATTTTCTATGGGTTTATTAGCATTTCATTCTTCATGTCTTTGCTTTTTTTATGTACCATCGGTTTTATTGCGTTATGTTCTGTTATGAAGCCTCTTGCTGCCGCCAGTATCATGTTTTTAATTTGTCTTTCTCTTGCGGGATTAGGTCTTATTATCAGTCGCGTTCTCAAAACTTATCAACGCTATGACCAACAAAAAAAGACAGAAGAACAACGCCACAAACTCATGACAGATGCGACTGTTTCCAGCCTTGCAGCTCTCGGTCAACATCTCCCTTTTGCCAAATTGAGTGTTCCCATTCTCGGACTTGCAACTTATTTTTTGTGGAAAAAAGATAAAAAAGACCGCTTTTCAAAGTAAAATATGTAAAACTGTCACTCTAAATTCCCCCTCAGTGTGCTTTCTTTTATAACAAAAGAAAGCACATTTTTTTCCTCATAATCTCTTTAGCTTCTTCAAATACCTGAAAAAAATCCCCTTCATTTTGCTAAAAATTCCATAGAACCGCTACACTCTCTTTCAGATTGCAACCCATGTTTCATGAACATAGCTACATGAGGCAAAGCTTGCATTAAAAGTTCTGGTTTGATTTGAAGCAATTGATTGTTTTTTGAAGGCAAGGTATTTTCAGTTTTACCTTTTCTCTATTTTTTCATAAGCCTTTTTCAGAACCAAAGGTCACGTCATCGATTTGAATTTATAAAGCAAAAATATTCCCCGTATGAAAATTCTTTTTTCAAAAAATCTGAAATTTTTACAGATAAGAAAGTTGTAAAAACGTCCATTACACAACAAAAATTTATCAATTCTGATACTGATAAAATAGAGGTCATACCTATAATTCACGTCACAGAAAAAACAAATAAAGAAAATTTTATAGAAATATTTGCTGATGGCATTCAAGCAATTTTTAATTTATCTCGTACAGGACATCGTGCTTTGATAATAGTTTTAGAAGAATATCGATCTAATAAATCAACAAACGAAGATCCCAGCAGCGTTACCTTAATTTGGTTTGATGGGGGTATAAATGGAAAAAAGCGCGATATGGTCGACAGAACTTTTCACAACGGTTTAAGAGAACTTATACAAAAAGGAATTTTGAAACCAAAATTGCCTAATCAATACTGGGTGAATCCTATTCTGTTATTCAAAGAAGAAAAAGTTGCTTTTATGAAAGAATATCAAATAGAATCATCTTCTACCAAACCGGATATTTCATCCGTTGAACATCAAACAGATCTTGAAGATTTTATAACAAAATAACTTATATCATTTATCGTACTGTGTATATTGTGGAGCATCTTGATTTAAGCGCGTGAGGGGAAAATAATGTCAAAATCACAAATAAGCAAAGAGGCGCTCGTCCTTTTGCTTTTATGGCTTCGTGGTCCTTTAAGATTGATACTAAGCCTTATAGTGATAATAGGGTTTGTGGGATTGTTTACAATTCCTATTATAATATTATCAATAGGTTGGTCAAAAGCACTAATAAACATTACAATTTGTTCGTTTATATTAGGTTTTGGCTCTTTCCTTCTCATTTTTTATTATGATAAACTTATAAGATATTTACAATAAACTGTTCACATATTTTTCCATTAACAATACTAATAAAAAACAAAAGATCACGATAATTAAATCTGTATTCCGATATAATTGATGAGATTAATACATATAATTTTTAAAGAGGGGAAAAATGAAAAAATTTATTTTAATATGCTTGGCTCTATTGACTATAGGATTGAATATTACAGGTTGTGGTAAAAGTGAAGAGGAAAAACGTAGAGCCCAACAAGAAGAACAAGCTAAAAAGTTTTTTGATGAAGAATTAACCTCTACAGATCGTGATCATGCATTTTAAAAAATACCCTACGACAATAAAATGTGAGTTATCAATCTCTAACTAAAAGAGTATTTTGTGTAACTCACACCCGACAACGTCATTGTACACTTTAACACGTATGAAGACAATCAGTTTTAAAAACTTTGGAAAGGCTTTTCATAACCTATCCGCTTAACGCTAAGTATTTATATAACAAAATACCCATTTATTATCTTTTCTTGTCTTTTTTATAATATTTTCAAATATATATCACTTAAAATACCTTATTATTTTCATCACTTTCTTTTGACTTATCCCCCTATAAGCTTTCTCTTTAATCATGATCTCAAAGCCGCGTGAGAAAAGAACAAGATAAGCCTTTTGGTTATTGATAAGGGGCACACGTGCGCCTAACGATACGCTTTTACAGAATTTCCCGGCCTTTAAAACTTAAGGCTTTTAGCCTTCTCATTTAAATGCAGGTTTGATGTCATGATTTTGGGGTGCGATTATTAAGAGTTTGAGAAGCGAAGAGCTTTTCATTTAAAAAGCAAAACGAAATGACGTATAGCCAAGGAAACGCGCTCTCCCATAGCACTGTAGTAAACAACCTATAAGGATATTTTAAACACAACAAATTTTCATAACGAGCGTTGTCCACCAAGGACTGCGTGGATTATCATTAACTTTTTTCTGATAAGATTTGCAGTAGAATATTGTCTTGATTTTTAAATAGCGCTTGAGAGAACGCTTTATTAATAATGGTCAATATTAATTATGGTCAATGGGATTATAGCTCCCATGATCTCTTCGCCAATCTTCTGGTTGTTGAAATTGGCTCGACCATAAACCGTTTTGTGCTTTTTGAGCAGCAGATTGTAGAGTTTTATAGTCTGCGGGGGATGGAAAATGATGCTGATCTTTTGTCAACACCATCAACCCTTCTGCCAGCCCCAACCGCGCCAGATCAACCCCATCTACAAAACATTGTGCATAATGAACCTGTTGAACGACACGTGCTTGCCGACAAGTAACCTTTTTATCAATTGTTTTTGAAACAAGCCAAGCCGTAACAAAAGCACCGCAAGGCCACTTAACTCCGTTGCGTGAGGCAAATTGCCTCATTTCACAGCTTTCCACACCATATAATCGGATATCACGGATAATCTTTTTTCTCCATCCATCATCTACAAGCGTGATCATTTTAAAGGTCACACCACTTGTAACCTGTATAGCACCGGAATAGACCGGCACATTTTCTTCATAAAATTGTGATGCGAGTGGTTCTGGATGCAATACCACATTTTGTTGATTTACGTCTTGTTGGTTTGCATAATCTATCAATTGTGACTTCGGACTTTGAACGGGGTTTCCAATTGTCTTTTCTGATCCTTCAAAAAGAGAAAATTGCATAATATTTTCAGTATGTTGACTGAAATAAAAGTATCCTAAAATAATAATACAAATTAAGAAAATATATTTAGGCGCTGCTCGAAGATATTTTAAAAGTATCATTTTGAATATTACTATATTTTTTGTTCATTAAATAATAAAAGATTAAATATTATTAATTTATCGATAGAAAAATTTATTTTTTTCATTTATATGATTCCCGATTAATATTTTGAATATTAATTTTGTGATTAACTTAAACATAAAGCGGGGGAATTTTCATGAAAAACATGAATAATTCGTTCATTAATGAACATACCTTACAAAAAACTATTCTATCCAACACCCAAAAGAAATGGTTAACAGCAGCATTGATGCTGTTTATTGCCTTCATGGCACTGAGTGAACCAGCATTTGCTGATGGCGGCTTCGGAAAAATTGAAACTGCTCTTGATAAAATAATTGAAGCTTTAACAGGAAAAATTGCAACATCAATTGCAACCATTGCGGTTGCTGGTATTGGGCTTGCATGGATTGCTGGTTATGTTGAAATGCGTAAAGCTTTTTTCGTTTGTGTTGGCATCGGCATTGTTATGGGTGCAACGCAAATCGTATCAATGTTTTCCCATTAAACTTTGCCTTTCAAAGCCATGAAAGAGCATGACAAGCTAACAGAAGATACGTTATTTCTTGCTTGCACGCGCCCTGCAATGATTGCGGGCGTAACAGTGGAAGCTATGGGATTAAATGGGATAGGAACAATGATATTGTTCATTATGGCAGGCAATATTTTTCTTCTAACCTTTGGTGTGATGCTGCATTTCATATTCAAGGAAATCCTAAAGCATGACCATAACAAATTTCGTATTCTTCTGACATGGCAAAAAACAAGTATTTTTGCCAGAAATTCGAGTCTATGGGGTGGGGGAAGTATTTCTCCATTACGATTAATTCGTAATTATGAGGAATTACAATGAATAGAACAGAGCGCAAACGTGAAAAACAACCAGAGGCGATCATTCCTTATGTGCGCCATGTCAACAAGCACATCATTGCGCTGGATTCACGCGCTCTCATGAGCGTTATTAAACTTGAAGGGATTAACTTTGAGACAGCAGATATTATTGATCTGAATGTGCTTCACGAACAGCTCAATAATCTGTTTAAAAACATAGCGGATGAACGGATAGCGCTTTATAGCCATATTATCAGAAAGCGTGAAACGATTTATCCGGATGGGAATTTCAGATCGGCATTTGCCAAGCAATTAGATGATAAATATCGCGACCGGATGATTTCACAGGAGCTTTATCGCAATGATCTTTATCTTTCTATTTTGTGGAATCCACACGTTGATCAAACGGATAAATTAGTGGAGTTTTTCAAACGTTTAGGCAAAGCCAAGCAAGAAAAGACAGAAGTTGATGCAGAGTCCATTCGCAAGCTTGAAGATATTACCACAGATCTTATTCAAAATTTAGAGCGTTATGGTGCAAAAAGACTGAGTCTTTATGAACATGAAGGTAATATTTATTCGCAGCAAAGTGAGTTTATCCACCAATTGGTGGGAGGTCGTCGTGAACGGATACCTCTCACATGGGGGACGATAGCTTCAACTGTTTATTCAGACCGTCTCATTTTTGGGAAAGAGATCATAGAAATACGCTATGAGGCGGCACAGCGGTTTGCGGGCATGTTTGGTTGGAAAGAATATCCAGCAAAAACTAGGGTAGGCATGGCGGATGGTTTGCTCACCCTTCCCTTTGAGTTTATTTTCACCCAATCTTTTATTTTCAAGAGCAAAAATGCTGCCAAACAGATTATGGGGCGCAAACAGAATCAAATGGTCAATGCAGGAGATCGAGCAGGTTCACAAATTATGGAACTGGATGATGCGCTTGATGATCTTGAATCCAATCGTTTTGTTTTAGGGGAACATCATTTATCATTGGCAGTTTTTGCTGATACGCCGCAAGAGTTAGCGGATAATCTTGCCAAAGCGCGTTCTCGTCTTACAGATGGTGGGGCTGTGATTGCGCGGGAAGACTTAGGGTTAGCAGCAGCTTGGTGGGCACAATTGCCTGGCAATTATGCTTATCGCACCCGCTCTGGTGCAATAACAAGCCGCAATTATGCAGCGCTTTCTCCTTTTCATTCTTTTCCGGTTGGAAAAATAGATGGCAATGTATGGGGACCAGCGGTAGCCTTGATGAAAACCTCTGCTGGTTCACCGTTTTATTTTAACTTTCACTTTGGAGATTTAGGCAATACGTTTGTTTGTGGTCCCTCTGGTTCTGGGAAAACGGTTATTGTCAATTTTCTTTTAGCACAGCTTCAAAAGCATGATCCCAATATGGTCTTTTTTGATAAAGATCGGGGCGCAGAACTTTTTGTCAGAGCGGGTGGCGGCACTTATATGCCCTTGAAGAATGGTAGACCGACAGGCATAGCACCGCTAAAAGGCTTAGACTATAACAATCCAGCAGATAGAGTTTTTTTACGCCAATGGATTATAAAGCTTGTTTCGTCTGAAGATCAAAAGATCAGTGAATCAGAAAGACAAGATATCACGGCGGCTGTTGACCAACTTGCCTTGTTGCCAAAAGAACAACGGACGATCTCCGCCTTACAAATGTTTTTTGACACCACGCACAGGGAGGGGATAGCGGGTCGTTTAGAAAGATGGTGTAAAGGCAATGCCTTAGGGTGGGTTTTTGACAATCCTGATGACGACATTGGCATTGATGCAAAATTTATTGGTTATGACATGACGGATTTTTTAGACAATAATGAAATTCGTCCCCCCTTAATGATGTATCTTTTTCATAGGATTTTGTCTCTGATTGATGGACGTCGTATTATCATTGTCATTGATGAGTTTTGGAAAGCCTTAGAGGATGATTCCTTTAAAGCCTTTGCGCAAGACAGGCTGAAAACTATCCGTAAACAAAATGGTTTGATGTTGTTTGCAACGCAATCTCCCAAAGATGCGATCAATTCGACCATTGCCCACACCATTATAGAGCAATGCCCCACACAGATTTATTTTCCTAATCAAAAGGGCAATCATGGGGATTATGTAGAAGGGTTTAAATTATCGGACAGAGAATTTAACCTGATACAATCAGAATTAAGCCGTGAGTCACGGCGTTTTCTCATCAAACAAGGACAAAGTTCAGTTGTAGCAGAGCTGAATTTACGCGGCTTTGATGATGAAATAGCCATTTTAAGTGGCACCACCAAGAATATTGAACTCCTAGAGACCATTATGGATGAAGTTGGACAATCTCCAGAAAAATGGCTTCCTATTTTTCAAGAAAGGTCAAAGCAATGAAAAAACTTTTATTGGCAACAGCTCTTTGCGCAATTTCTTTTGGTTTAACAACCAATTCATTTGGTTTTGGCGGTATTGTATTTGATCCCAAGGCTTTTGGACAAATGATTAAACAAGTTCAACAAGGCCAACAACAGCTTAACAAGTTGCAAGAACAAATTCAACAAGGCAAACAACAGCTTGACCAATTAAAGAGCCAACTCGATCAAGCGAAACAATTATATAACTCCCTAAATGTCAAGCCTGACATCTCGGGATTGAAAGAGATGTTTAACAAGCAAGGGAGCAGTGGCGCCCTTCCTTCAGACTTTAACCATTTTCAACAATCGATGGGCAGCGGCGGTGGTGGTGGCGGTGGCGGCGGCAGCAAAAACACGCAAAAATGGCAAGAAGAGCTTAAATACAAAGAGCCCGCGGGGGGCGCAGACTCAAAAGAGGCAGTAGATGCTTTTTACGCACAAGAAGTGAAAAAAGCCGAACAGCGCGTAGTAGGACAAGCAGCCAAAGGACAAGACGTCTACGAAGAAGCCAGTGAAACACAAAAAAACATTACCAAGCTCCTTGACGAACTTGGAAGTACTGAAGATGCGGGTAAAATTCAAGGCATTCAAGCACAACTAGAAGCAATACAAGCAAAACTGCAAACACAAGTCCTTCAAATGCAAGCCGCCGCGATGATTCAACAAGCAGAAGAAAAAGCGGCAGAAAGACGTGAAATAGAAGAATTTAAAGCACGAACCAAAGCTTTAGCCCAAAAAATGCGTGGTCAATAAAGAGTAAAAAAGAGGGGCTTGAATATGAACAAGATCATCATAACAACATTGCTACTTTGCACAGGGCTCATCACAGCTGGATGTGAAAAAACCTACAGCGTAGAAGAACTTAAAAAAAATAAAAAACTGATGGAAGAAGTATTAGTGAAATGTTTGACGTCAGGGGATTTGAATTCGAAAAATTGTAAAAATGCAGAGCAAGCTGAACTTGAAACCCGTAAAAAATGGGGAGGCTTTGGCTCGACAAATGACGATAAACAAGAATCTGAAAAGAAACAGGACAATAAATAATGAATAAAGTTCTCATAACAACATTGCTACTTTGCACAGGGCTCATCACAGCTGGATGTGAAAAAACCTACAGCGTAGCAGAATTTAAAAAAAATCCAAAATTATTTGATGAATGGGTCACGAGATGTGGAGGGATAGGAACTTCAAAAAATTGTGAAAACCTAAGAGTAGCAGGCGCTGAACTTGAGAAAGAACGTCAGGCAAAAGTTGAAGAAGAAAATCGCAAAATAGATGAAAAATTTAAAGCTGAACAAGACGCTTGGATTGAAAAAATGAGAGCTGAGAATGAAAAATTCCGAGCCGAACAAGAAGCAAAGCGACGTGCTGAAGAAGAACAAGAAGCAAAAGAGCGCGCTAAACAACAACAGGACAGTCATTAATCATGAATAAAGTTCTCATAACAACATTGCTACTTTGCACTGGGCTCATCACAGCTGGATGTGAAAAAACCTACAGCGTAGAAGAATTTAAAAAAGATGAAAAATTACGCCTAGAGTGGGATGCTAAATGTGGATTCGCAGGAACTTCAAAGAATTGTGAAAACATGCGGTTAGCATTTTTAGAACTTCAAAAAGAATATGAAGCAAAAGCAGCAGAAAGACGTCGTAAAGCAGCAGAGGAGTATAGGAAAGGTATGGATGCACTTATGGCTAAACAAAAAGCTGAACATGAAAAATGGAAAGCTGAACAAAAAGCAAAAGAACAAGCCAAGAGAGAAGCAGAAGAGCGCACTAAAGCCGAACAACAAAATAACCATTAAGACATAATGAAGAGCGGAGCATCTCAATGGCAGTAGAAAGCAACGGCATATTCACTAAGATAGACAATATGTTGATGAACCCCATTACAAAAACAATGGATAGCGCCATTACACATCGCTATTGCGCTTTAGCTGCTCAACTTAAAGAACCTTACAGACTATACAATAGATTTATGGCAAGATTATGTCTCTGCCCTAGATTTATCATCACTGGTTATAAAAACCAGAACACAGCAGAATCTAAAGATTGTGCTCAAAACTTGTAAAACTGAAAGGAAAAAGGGGAAATATTGATGAATAAAGTTCTCATAACAACATTGCTACTTGGCACTGGAATTATCGCTGCTGGATGTGAAAAAACCTATAGCGTAGCAGAATTTAAAAAAGATGAAAAATTACGCTTAGAGTGGGATGCTAAATGTGGATTTGCAGGAACTTCAAAAAATTGTGAAAACATGCGGTTAGCATTTTTAGAACTTCAGAAAGAATATGAAGCAAAAGCAGCAGAAAGAAGCCGTAAAATTGAAGAAGAAAATCGCAAAATAGATGAAAAGTTTCAAGCTGAACAAAAAGCTTGGATTGAAAAAATGGAAGCTAATACTAAAAAAAAATTAGCTGAACAAGAAGCGAAAGAGCGTGCTGAGGAAGAACAAGAAGCAAAAGAGCGCGCTGAAAAAAAACAAAATAACCATTAAGACATAATGAAGAGCGGAGCATCTCAATGGCAGTAGAAAGCAAAGGCATATTCACTTGGATAGATAATACTGTAATGCATTCCCTTACAAAAACAATGGATAGCGCCATTACACATCGCTATTGCGCTTTAGCTGCTCAACTTAAAGAACCTTACAGACTATACAATAGATTTATGGCAAGATTATGTCTCTGCCCTAGATTTATCATCACTGGTTATAAAAACCAGAACACAGCAGAATCTAAAGATTGTGCTCAAAACTTGTAAAACTGAAAGGAAAAAGGGGAAATATTGATGAATAAAGTTCTCATAACAACATTGCTACTTGGCACTGGAATTATCGCTGCTGGCTGTGAAAAAACCTATAGCGTCGCTGAATTTAAAAAAGATGAAAAATTACGCCTAGAGTGGGATGCTAGATGTGGATTTGCAGGAACTTCAAAGAATTGTGAAAACATGCGGTTAGCATTTTTAGAACTTGAAAAAGAATATGAAGCACAAGCAGAAGAAAGAGAGCGTCAAGCGGAAGAGAACGATCGCAAAAGATATGAAGAATTTATGGCTGAACAAAAAGCTTGGATTGAAAAAATGAGAGCAGAGACTCAAAAAATACTCGAAAAACAAAGAGCAGAAACACGCGCTGAAGAAGAACGAAGAGCAAAAGAGCGCGCGGCAGAAGAACAACAAAATAACCATTAAGACATAATGAAAAGCGGAGCATCTAAATGGCAGTAGAAAGCAAAGGCATATTCACTTGGATAGATAATACTGTAATGCATTCCCTTACAAAAACAATGGATAGCGCCATTACACATCGCTATTGCGCTTTAGCTGCTCAACTTAAAGAACCTTACAGACTATACAATAGATTTATGGCAAGATTATGTCTCTGCCCTAGATTTATCATCACTGGTTATAAAAACCAGAACACAGCAGAATCTAAAGATTGTGCTCAAAACTTGTAAAACTGAAAGGAAAAAGGGGAAATATTGATGAATAAAGTTCTCATAACAACATTGCTACTTGGCACTGGAATTATCGCTGCTGGCTGTGAAAAAACCTATAGCGTCGCTGAATTTAAAAAAGATGAAAAATTACGCCTAGAGTGGGATGCTAGATGTGGATTTGCAGGAACTTCAAAGAATTGTGAAAACATGCGGTTAGCATTTTTAGAACTTGATAAGGAACGTCAGGCACAAGCAGCAGAAAGAAGTCGTAAAATTGCAGAAGAAAATCGTAAAAGAGAAGAAGAAGATATAGCTGAAATGAGAGCCAGACTAAAAAAAATGGAAGCTAACACTAAAAAAAAATTAGCTGAACAAGAAGCAAAGCGACGTGCTGAGGAAGAACGAAGAGCAAAAGAGCGCACGGCAGAAGAACAACAAAATAACCATTAAGACACAATGAAGAGCGGAGCATCTCAATGGCAGTAGAAAGCAAAGGCATATTTTCTTATATCGACAATATGTTGATGGAGCCCCTTACAAAAACGATGAATGACGTCATTTCCAATCTTTCATCGTCTTTAGGTGCTCCGCTTAAGCTGTCTTGTACCATTTACATTATATTTATAGGGTACAATATCATCTATGGGCGTTCTTCCATGCCCTTATGGGAATTTATAGTGACAACTTTCAAACTCAGCATCGTTGTTTCACTTGCCACAAACGCTGCTCTTTATAATGAGTGGGTCAGTGGTATATTTTTCCATGATCTGCCGAATGCCATTTCAAATGTCACACAAGGAGCACATGTGGATCGAAATGTATGGGACAATATGATAAACAAAGCTGGAGCACAGGTTTTGGACGCAGCAAACCAGTACACAGGTCTGACTCAAATGGGGAAGTTTATTGCGACATGGATTGCTGGTTTTATCTGCCTAGTTGCTGCTATCTTTTTTTGTCTAGTCGGTTTTGTTGTTTCATTATTTGCTAAATTGGGTTTGTTTCTTGTCATATCAATAGGACCACTCTTCATAAGCCTCTATATGTTTTCCTCAACCAGAAAATTCACAGAAGCATGGTTAGGGCAAGTTGCAAACTTCATCATTTTATATGTGTTAGTCGTGCTGCTTGGTGGCTTATATGTCAACATTTCAATGAAAATTTTTTCAAGAGGTATTGAAGATATCATCACTACTTTAATTCAATTCTTGGTTGTTGGTCTTGGTGGTATTCACCTTTTCCTCAGACTCCCTGATATCGCATCAGCTTTAGCCTCTGGGGGGGCTTCTCTTACAGGATCAGGACCAGTCGCTAAAGCAACGGCTCAACTAACAGGTAAAGCTGCTAAAGCAACAGCCAACACGATAGCAAAGGGCGTTAAAAAACTAGCATCACTATTAAAATAAAAAACTAGCATCACTATTAGCAAAGGTCTAAGTTCAAATGCGGGAATTTAAAAAAATTGGGATTATCTTACCATTTCTCTTTCTCAGTGGCTGTGTGTCTTCACCAAACACACTGAAGTCACTCCCAAAGTGTGATGGATATTCTAAACGTCCACTCAACAGATCAATGTGGAATTGGGAAGGAAAAAAACCCACGCCCACACCCATTATCATCAGTAACAACACCCCTTCATCCCTAAAAGAAGGCAAGCTGGAAACGCTTCTGGCACAAAAATTAACGGATGAAGAAATCAAATCTTACAAAAATTGCGGGCAAAAAGCATGAAAGAAAAAGATATAGAACAATACATTGCTGAAGCGCGCTCGTTTGATCAAGATCGCATGCTCGCCTCACGCCGCACCACCCGCGTCTCTCTTGCCATTGCCGGCATCGCGGTTGCTGTTGCAATAATGTCTTCTCTCGCAGTCATCACCCTCACACCCCTTAAAACCGTGGAACCTTTTGTCATCCGTGTGGACAATTCAACCGGCATCACCGAAGTTGTGGAAGCCTTAAAAGAAGGTCCCACCAATGTCGATGAAGCAATCACACGCTACTTTGCTGCAAAATATGTCCGCTCCCGTGAAGGCTTCACCACAGAAGAAACACAACACAACTTCCAAACCGTCTCCCTCCTCTCTTCTTCAGAAGAACAGGAAAGATTTGCCAGCTGGTATGGAGCAAGAAATCCCCAAAGTCCTCAAATTCTCTATAAACACGCCGCTGTTACAATAACAATAAAATCAATCTCCTTTATCAATGACGATGTTGCCCAAGTGCGTTACTACAGAACCATTCACGACAACGACAACAACAAAGAATTCATCACCCACTGGGTTGCAACACTTACCTTTGAATACATCAATGCCCCTATCTCTGTCCAAAACCGTTTGATAAATCCTCTAGGGTTTATTGTTAGTGAATATAGAACCGATCCGGAAGTGGTCAACTGATCATGACAAAAAAAATTCTTTTTCTCATTCTTAACATCGCTATTACCCTTTCTTTAACGCCTAGCCATGCCAGTATTTTTCCCACCCGCGCGCCAAGCGATAGCCGCATTCGCTTTATCAACTATGATGCCTATAATGTCACAAAAATTATTGGCTCCATACGCTCATCGGTACAAATAGAATTTTCTCCCAATGAAGAAATTGCCCATGTGGCAATTGGCAACAGCGTTGCATGGGAAGTCGCTCCCGCTGGCAATATTCTTTTCCTTAAAGCGCGGGAAGTCCAACCCATTACCAATCTCCAAGTCGTCACCACAAAGCTTGATGGCTCAAAGCGCTCCTATCAATTTGAACTCATGGTCAAAGATGGGGAAATTTCATCTGGACAAGAAACATATTTCCTTGTGAAATTTCGCTACCCACAAGAAGAAGCAGAACAAAGAAGACTCGCAGCCCTTATGCGACAAGAAAAACAACAAGCCCAGCGTATCGATAATGTCTTCAACGCTTCTGAAACCTATGGACCACGCAATTGGGCTTACACCGCTCAAGGATCGAGCGTGCTCGAACCCTCCTCCGTTTATGACAATGGCAAAACCACAACATTTACATTTCCAGACAACCAAGAAATCCCTGCCATTTACATTGTCAGCAATGACGGTACAGAATCGCTGGTTCCCAAAACCACAAGAGGCAACATGGTGATAGTCCATGCCATTAGCGCACGCTTCACCCTAAGACAGGGAAAAAACGTCCTATGCGTCTTTAACGAAGCCTATCAACCAAAAGGCACAAATCCAAATACCGGAACAACCTCACCATCTGTTGAACGTAAAGTTGCATCAGATCTTTAAATAAGCGGGAATTGAAGGGGACAACACATGAGTGATAAACCAATCATCGAAGATCGCGGATCTATTGGGGATGGCAAAAACAATAGCGCCAAAACCGCTGGCAAAAAAATAGTTGTCGCAATAGCCTGTATAGGAATCTGCGGCTATGTGCTCTGGAACATCTTATCCTCCCCCACAGAACAAAAAGACACCGCAAAAGCTCATAAAAAACAAGAAAAAAGCTTTCACAATTCCCTCGCTCCTTTAGAGCTCGCCCCCTCTGACCCGCGTGCAAACATAGCACCAATAACCTTACCACCCCCACAACCACTCGCACAAGAACCCAAAAAAGATGACCCACTACTTGATGCCGCAAGACGTGCCCCTGTTTTAGCTTTTGCCAAAGGCTCTAAATCTCAATTAAAAGACATCGTCAACACCACTCTAAACCCCTTTGACAAACTCCATGCCCTTGAAAATCTCGCGAATGCGCAAAATTCTCCTGCCCTTCAAGACACACAAAATTTTGCAACCCTATTAAAACCGACCACAACAGAAGAAGCAAAAGCAAAAGCAAAACTCATCGGCAATAGAAACTTTATCATCGCCATGGGAACCTCTATTCCCTGTATCTTAGAAACCGCATTAAACAGTGAGCAACCAGGCTTTGCAAGCTGCATCATCAACCGTGATATCCTCTCTGACAATGGGCGCGTTGTTTTGCTTGATAAAGGAACCCAAGTGATTGGCGAATACCGCGGAGGGATAAAACAAGGTCAATCTCGCCTCTTTGTACTCTGGACAAGAGCAAAAACCCCAACCGGTGTCATCATCGACCTTGCCTCACCCGCAACAGACAGTTTAGGAAGAGCTGGTTTTGATGGCAACATCAACACCCATTGGTGGGAACGCTTTGGCTCTTCCCTTTTACTCACCGTTATTGATGGTGCCACAACAGTTTTAACAAATAAAATAGTAGGCAATTCCAATAAAGAAGGTTCAAACAACTCTGGAGGCGGCGGTTTTGAAGGCGCAAACAACACTGGAAAAGAGGCCGCCAGTATTGCTCTTGAAAATCAAATCAACATCCCTCCTACCCTAGAAAAATTTCAAGGCGAACTGGTCAACATCTTTGTAGCAAAAGATCTCGATTTTTCCTCTGTCTATAAACTAGTCGTAAAGAGCAAAAGAAACCGCTCTACTCCCAGCTATTCCTTTTTTCATTAAGCCAATAAAGTCACATTATGCCATCAGCAAAAAATGCAGAACGCGCCTCCATCGTTTTAACAAAATTAAAGATCTTAGATGACTTCCTCAATGATGACAATTTATTTGAAATTGTCATCAATCGCCCTGGCGAAGTAATCGTTGAGGGTCCCAATGGTTGGCAAACCCACATCTTAAAAGAGCTAACCTACAGCGAACTAGAAGGGATTGCAAAAGTTGTTGCTGCCTACACAACACAAAAAATCAGTGTAGAAAACCCCGTTCTCTCCGCAACACTGCCAAACAACGAACGCATACAAATTGTTATGCCTCCAGCTGTTGCAGCCAATACCATTAGCATGACCATTCGTAAACCTTCATCACGCACTTTTTCTCTTGAAAGTTTACATGAAAACAATCTGTTTTCTGTCGCCCAAAACACCAGTTTCACACCCACGCAACAAATGACAGAACGATTATCCGAACTCTCTGATACAGACAAAGAGCTAACAGATCTCTTTATCGCCAAAGACTTTTGCAACTTTTTAGAAAGAGCCGTTATTACACAACAAAATATCTTAATATCGGGCAAAACCGGTTCTGGTAAAACAACCCTCTCCAAAGCTTTGATTGCAAAAATCCCTGACTATGAACGAATTCTCACCATTGAAGACACGCCAGAACTTGTCGTTCCGCACGCCAACAAAGTGCAGCTCTTTTATTCAAAAGATAACCAAGGCTTAGCAAAAGCAGGCGCAAAAGAACTGCTTGAATCAGGATTACGCATGCGCCCCGACAGAATCCTTCTACAAGAGCTGCGTGATGGTACAGCCTTTTACTATATCCGTAATGTTAATTCTGGTCACCCCGGCTCCATTACCACCGTCCACGCCTCAACAGCCCTTGCAGCCTTTGAACAAATGACCCTTTTAGTCAAAGAAAGTGACGGTGGTGGTAATTTAGCACGCGATGATATCCGCGGCTTATTAATCTCGATGATAGATGTCATCATCCAATGTAAACGCCTCGAAGGAAAATTTCGTGTAACAGAAATCTATTACGACCCCTTCAAACGCCGTGATGCTTTTTAAAAACTGTCGAAATGACTTAAATAACTCATTCATATCTTTCGCAAAGTATACATCTTATCCTTTTGCATTCTTTTCAAAAATTTTAAGCGTTTTCGCATTAGAAATAGACATATCAAACGGCAATCCTCTTTCATCAACAACTTTAGCTAAGGAAATTCGTATGAAATCAGACACCGTAAGTCCTAAACTTGCTAATATTTCACCGGCTTCTTTTTTCAACTTCTTATCTATATTTGCTCGAATAACATCTTTTGAATCTACGGCTATGCCCATAGTAAACCTCCTTTAGTTACCTTCTTATGTATGGCTCAAATGAGTTATTATAACAAGTTTCTAATGTTCTAAATTTCTTTATCGTGTAATTTCTTTTGACATTGTTTGCGCTATCACATTATTTAGCTCTTTCGTATGTATCTGTTGCAAAACTTTAACTGCTGTTTGAAGCTCTTTCACAAGCTTTTTATCTTGAGGCTGATTTGGCGTGATTGCTTTTGACAAGTCAAAGTCTTGTTTATGAATAGCATCCTGTCCAAAACGTTTATCTAAAGCACTTTTCAGCTTTAAAAATTCTTCACCAACCTGCTCTGGTATCTTTGAATAACTATCACAACCAGCTTCAACATTTTTCATAAAAGTCACTGCTTCTTGTGAAAGCGAGGGGACTTCAACTTTTAACTGTTCACGCTCCCGTGTAACACTATCCATATGTATCTCATAAGAATTCTTATAAAAGGATTGAAGCTTTTCAATAGAAGAAAGTGCACGAGGAACATGATAAAGCGCTTCTTTTCGTTCTTTTCCTGTAGCCTTCAATTTATCGATAAAACGATCTGACCCACGCAGTTCGCCTGCTCTATCAGGTGCCCTATCCAAAATATCAGAGAGTTTATCGCCTTTACCTGCTAAAATCGTTTGCTCAATCCTAAACGCAGCCTCTTGTGGATCTCTATAAATAAATGCTAAACGACTGTTTAACTCCTTAAACATATTAACATAAGATTTTTCATTCCTAAGAGCGCTTAGCACCTTCTGTTCTAGATTAGAGTTATCCGTATAAGCCGCAAGGTATGGGGCTTTTTCCGTTGTTTTTGATGCAACATTCAAATCATTTTGTAATTGCTCAAGTTCTTCTTTTTGACGTTTAGCAAAACTTGTCTTTTCTCTATCCCAAGGAGTTTCAATCTTCTCTTTTTGTTGTTCCAAGCACTCTTTATTAAGATCAACGCAAAAAGCAATATTTTTGCCAATACCTTGAGAAACATCATCCCTTTTATTTTCTGTAAACTTGGTAAGGTTCTTATAGATGAGTGCAGACAGATATTCTGAATTACCAAAATGTGCTTCAATTGACGCACGTGTCATTTCTTGTCGCTCAATACCCTTCCAGTTGATATGATAACCAGCTTCACGAGCAAGTTGCACCATAAATTCGCGCTGAGTACGCCCATTCCCCTCTCGAAACGGATGCAACGCATTCAACTCGCCCATGTAATATCCAGCCCTTTGGCTAAAGTCATAAGCACCAAGACCACGCAGATACTGTTCTTTTGCAAGCTTTTTTGTAATCTTCGGTGCATAACTTTCAATCTGATTATAACTAGCAAACATACTATTGCCTTTGGCAATATCCACTAAACGAACTTGTCCCGCCCATTCATATATGTCGCCAAACGGTCTTCTATGAATCTCTTTCATGTAATCCAGATCAAACTTACCACCAATAGGAGTATGTACAAATTCGAAAGATTTCACATAAGAAATCGTAGATTCTACACGTTGCAGCGTGGCTTTGTCTTTAATACCAAACCGATTATACATCACACCAGTTTCAGGATCAGTATAAGAATCGCCGCTCCCCTTATACTTCTCCACGTTTTACCCTCTCCATATAATCTTTGAGGATATCACTTGTTTCAAACTCTCCAATAATAACACGTTCCATTTGCTCAACGACTTTTGGATCTGGCTCTAATCCCTCTAAACGTTGGCTTGCCAATGCATTTTCAGCATAGAGGCGACGCAGCTTAATTTCCTCTTCACTCAACATATTAAAACCCTCCTTTGCTTATATTTATTATAGCCAAACAGACTATAGAAACAAGATTTTATTCCTTGTCTTACCCGCGTTACATCTTTTGACCTTGTACGCTCATACGCATGATTTAGCTCTTGTATACGTCTCTATTGCAAAAACTTAACTGCCATTTGAAACTCTTTTATGCAATTTTGATCATGGGACTGTTGTTAAGGATTTTTTTTGATAGATCATAATTTGTTTGCATAGTAAGCCAAGCACGTGCTGTGCTTACACCAGCCATTTCAAGCCTAATAGCAAGATTAGCACTCATAGCGGCTTTTTCATTTAAAACTCTAGAAAGTGCTACACGAGATATACCAAGCCACTCTGCTGCTTCATTAAAGGATAAACCAAGCTCTTTGATCACATCTTCACGCAATAATTCACCGGGATGTGAAGGATTCTTCATCATTGTTTAGACCTGCTTTTTGATGATAATCCAGATAATCAAACATTTCGACATCTATGCTATCAAAGCGAAATATTACGCGACAATTTCCCTTTACAGTAATTGACTAATAATCCTTGAAATCGCCCTTTAGCAGATGTAATTAAAAGGACGGATAACTCAAATCTTTTGGCGATACATCTACTTCAAAAGCACCTAGAATACGCTTTAATTTTTGAGCATGGGCGGTTCTAATCCCTTCAGTCGTACCAGTATTATAGAAGGCTTCAATCCTTTTATGTTTAAATCTTAAAATTGTAAATGAATATAGAGTGTACCCTTCCAAGATCCAAAAAATGTTCATTATTTTTACATCACATGGCTTTTTTACTTTATAAACATTAGAACTGTCGTGAAAAAATCGATCATTCTCATCTCTTTCTCATTATTCTACTAATTATTGGAAAAGTATAAGTTCATAATTAGGAGGAGCTAAACGTAATAGGAGCGTATCATATCTCCAATTGGCAGCGGCACTTAGAAACATCAAGATGATATAACCACAATGACCATTGCTGTTTGATGTTCATGGGGCGCTGCACCCGCTGTATATCGAGTAAAAAGAATGAATAACACTAATAACCCCCTACAAACTCTGTTAAACTAATAACCGGTTTACGAATAAGTAAAAGAAAAAGGAAAATCAAAAAAAGGCATATTTTTCATATTTTACGAACTATAGAGAAATCTATACGCATTGTAGTTATTAGAATTAGACTTTTCCCTTTTTTATTTAATTTGTTCGTAGATAGAGTATCCATTACCGTTATTACATCACTAACAGAGTTAATAATCATACCTTTTGTAATTGCCAAAATCCCGCATTAAAATCAGACCTTTATTCAAAGATGATCTGATAATTTTCTCAAAAAATTCAAGATTCCTCAAGTGCAGTCCCCATGCGTACATCATGATGAATAATAACATCCATCAACTCTGTCACGACAGTGTCCAATACTTCTCGTGCATCGCCTTCAGCCATAAGGCGGATAACCGGCTCCGTTCCAGAAGCGCGGATCACCAGCCGTGCCTCTTTTCCCAACCGCTTCTCTGCTTGATCAATGGCCGCTTTGACGGGATTTTTTTTCAAGACATTTTTATTTTTAATCGTTACATTTTTTAAAATTTGCGGTACAGGTTCAAACCGTTTACACAATTGGCTCATAGGGCTTTGACTTTCCTTCATACAGGCTAAAATCTGCAATGCAGCCACCAAGCCATCACCCGTGGTACCAAAATCACTAAGCACGATATGGCCAGAAGCCTCACCACCAACATTATATCCCTTTTGGCGCATGGCATCGACAACATAACGATCTCCAACTTTTGTCCTTACAAGGTGCAACCCTTTGCTATTCAAGAAACGCTCTAGTCCAAGATTTGACATAATCGTTGTGACAACACCATTGCACCGTAATCGTCCCATTTTATGCCAATTTTCAGCAATTACAGCAATTAACTGATCTCCATCAACCGTTTGTGCTTTTTCATCAACAATGAGAACCCGATCTCCATCTCCATCAAGAGCAATCCCCACATCAGCACGCACTTCATGCACTTTTCGTTTTAAAGAGCTTAAATCGGTTGATCCACATTTTTGATTAATATTGGTCCCATTGGGCTCATCATGAATAGCAAAAACCTCAGCCCCCAATTCCCATAAAGCACGGGGAGCCGCTTTATAAGTAGCCCCATTGGCACAATCCACAACAATACGCACAGTATCTAAGCGAACATCACGCGGCAAAGTTCGTTTGGCATATTCAATATAACGATAAATATCTCCCTCAACCCGTTTTGCATAACCAATTTCGGCAGAACTTGCTAAAGACTTTGAAAGATCTGTATCGATCAATTGTTCAATTTTCGCTTCCATATCATCTGAAAGCTTAAAACCATCAGGACCAAAAAGTTTAATTCCATTATCATAGAACGGATTATGAGAAGCAGAAATCATCACCCCAAGATCCGCGCGCAAAGAGCGGCAAAGCATTGCAACAGCAGGCGTTGGCACTGGCCCCAATAAAAAAGCTTCCATCCCCGCAGCAGTCAATCCTGAAACCAAAGCGTTTTCCAACATATAGCCCGATAATCGTGTATCCTTGCCAATCACCACACGATGAGATTGATGTTGTGAGCGAAATAAAACCCCTACAGCCATCCCCACCTTCATGGCAAAATCGGGTGTCATAGGAAATGAATTGGCTTTCCCCCGAATTCCATCTGTACCAAAATATTTTTGCACCATGCCTCTTTCCTTTAATATATAATTCTTCCCTTGGCTTTTCCTTAAAACCCTAACAAGCCCCCTTGGTACAATAGTCCTCCTCTCCCCGTATAAAATCAGATCATTGATCTTAAACCTTCATGCATTTAGACAATCAAGCCCCCTATTCACCATCTACACATCTAAACTACTCTCAAGCAATTATGTTTACACCCTTACACATAAAAGCAATATTATCTCCTCAAAATGCTCTATACATTCCTTTAACACAACCAACGGATAATTTCACACCCTTGCTAAATCCGTAAAGAAATCCAGCACCAAACCTCATACCCTACCAAATCAGCAAGGAAATCTATCGCCTAACCTTACACCCCCCTACCACATTAGAAAAGCAACAGTCCACCTCGCCTTGTAGCATGCTAAAGCCGCCATCATACAACGGCTTTGCTTAATTTTTTGCTTCCATATTTTTGCAAATATTACAAGAAAGGCGCAAACAAAACTTGCGCCTTTCTCAAAGAATTTAGAAGTTTTCCTAAAACATCGTCACTCAAGCGATATTAAACAGTTCTTATTTTTCTTTATCATGTCCCGCAGTATTGGACTTCTTTTCAGCATTACTTTTAGAGCGGTTGACTGATTTTGTAGTACCTTTTGTGCTTTGTACTTTTTTCTCAGTCTCATCCGATTGCACTTCTTTAGACTGAGCCTCCTTAGGCTCAACATTACCGGATTTTGCTGTTTTTTTCCCAACAGCTGCCTCTGCTTTACCTGCCTTGCCTTTATCTGTCTCTTCTTTATGAAGCACTGTTTTAGGAGCTGCTTCAGCGTTTTTTTCATCTACCACTGTTATCTCTGCTCTGACCGTTCCAGTTTTTGGAACAGAAGCCCCCCGTGGCGCAGCACCCTCATCTTTCTGTGTGCGTGAAGGAGGCTTTCCTGCAATAACTTCGTTAATTTCAGCTCCCGTTAAAGTCTCATATTCCAACAAACCTTGTGCCAAAGCAAACCATTCTTTTCTTTTTGTTTTCAAAATGTTTGTCGCATTTTTATAGGCATCATCAATAAGCTTACGCACTTCCATATCAATCATGCGCGCTGTTTCTTCAGAGACATTTTGTGTTCGCGCAACAGAATGACCCAAAAAGACTTCATCTTGGTTATCGCCATAAGCTACATTTCCAAGCAGATCAGAAAATCCCCACCGTGTGATCATCGCGCGAGCTAATTTCGTTGCTTGTTCAATATCAGAAGAAGCACCAGATGTGATATTTTCCTTTCCAAACTTTAATTCTTCAGCCACACGTCCACCCATCATAATAGCCAAACGAGAAATCATCCACCGATAACTCATAGAATAGCGATCGCCTTCAGGCAATTGCATCACCATTCCCAATGCTCTTCCCCTTGGAACGATTGTTGCTTTGTGAACAGGATCAGCAACCGGCACATTAAGAGCCACAATAGCATGTCCTGCTTCGTGATAAGCAGTGAGTTCTTTTTCCTCTTGTGTCATAGCGGTTGAACGACGTTCAGCCCCCATCATCACCTTATCTTTGGCATCTTCGAATTCTTGCATCGTGACAACTCTTTTATTACGGCTCGCAGCCATAAGAGCAGCTTCATTGACCAGATTCATCAGGTCTGCACCGGAAAATCCTGGTGTTCCCCTTGCCAAAATTTTCAAATCAACGTTAGGCGCTAAAGGCACGTTGCGCACATGCACTTTCAAGATTTGTTCACGCCCAGAAACATCAGGGTTTGGCACAACAACTTGTCGGTCGAAACGCCCTGGTCTTAACAAAGCGGGATCAAGCACATCGGGACGGTTTGTTGCGGCAATAAGAATAATACTTTCATTGGGCTCAAACCCATCCATTTCGACAAGCAACTGGTTTAAGGTCTGTTCACGTTCATCGTTTCCACCGCCAAGACCAGCCCCCCTATGGCGCCCAACAGCATCGATTTCATCAATAAAGATAATACAAGGTGCATTTTTTTTAGCCTGTTCGAACATATCGCGCACACGGCTTGCCCCAACACCAACAAACATTTCCACAAAATCAGACCCTGAAATGGTAAAGAATGGCACATTGGCTTCACCGGCCACAGAACGTGCTAGCAAAGTTTTACCGGTTCCTGGAGGACCAACAAGCAAAACACCGCGTGGGATACGCCCCCCTAAGCGTTGAAATTTTTGTGGTTCGCGTAAAAATTCAACAATTTCTTGAAGATCTTGCTTTGCTTCTTCAACGCCAGCAACATCTTTAAAGGTAATACGTCCTTGCGCTTCATTAAGCAATCTTGCTTTCGATTTCCCAAATCCCATTGCACCGCGTGATCCATTTTGCATTTGCCGCATAAAAAAGACCCACGCCCCCACGATAATAATAACAGGTAATAAGGAAAAGAGGAGATTGAGGAAAATGCTATTTCCAGAGCTTTCAGGAATAGCTTTAACATTAACGTTTTTGCTTTCCAATTTTTGTATCAAACCTGGATCGCGAGGAGCATAGGTTGAAATAGCTCTATGTTCAATGGTTTTTCCTGTTAATTTTTGACCTTGAATGGTCACAGATTTCAACTCATTATTCTCAACTTTTTGCAAAAATTCAGAATAGGAGACTTCTCCACCACCAGAACGTTGGCTATCTCCATTAAAGAGAGAAAACGACACAATCAAAATCAATGCAATAACTCCCCAAATAAGGAGAGAGCGGTAATTGGAATTCATATTCAGCCCACTTAATCAAATATAGATTTCAAACAGTTCCCCTTAACATATAACCTTGTCAGCCCCTTGCCAAGGGATGAGAAGCTGTTTATTTTCTTTTAGAGTAATTTTCCTTTATCTTTTCACCTCAATATTAAAAAAAGGTTCCACAACATTCACCAAGGCTGCATCTTCTCGTGAGGAAAGCCAATCGAAAGGTGCCATAATCCGCTTGACGATAACATGTTTATGAACAACTGCTTGAGAAATCAACTCTGGAATATCATACCCTTTATGATTTGAGATCATCAGCAGCGATTGTAAAGAGGGAAAATGAGGCTTTTCAAGCTCAAAATCGCTATTTTTTAATAAAAATTTCAGCTGTTCTAAATTTGCGGCTCCAACCTTTATAGCCTCATATCCATGATTTGTGATATGATAGCGCCCATCCCATATAAAAGTTTTATCTGGCTCAACAATAGCCTCTTTCATATTTCGCCCTTCACGCCACAAAGAAATTCCCTGCTTGTTATATTCAATAACAGAGCCCGCATAAGTAAAACGCCGCTTTTCTGGAGAATCGAGACAGAGTTTTTGAACAAGCATGCTTAATTTCTGATTGGGGAGCAAATAAAATCCCCCTCCCATCAGCACAGCAAAGAGCCCCACCACGAAAGGAAAACTGGAATGTTTCTGTAAAAATAGCGCAGGCTTTGCTATGAAACAACATCCATGTTGGACAGTAATATCCAGTGCTAAGATCAAATCAGCAATATTTTTGGCTTGTTGACGACGCTGCAATGCGGCTTCATTTATTTTTTGAGCAATATAAGCCAATTTTTGTGGAGAAAGAGATTGACGCACGCGCACACGTTCAAAATTGCGATCTTCATTGGTTGGATCATCAATCCATGTTTGTCCTTGTAAGCGTAAATAATTCCGTAATGTTTGGCGTTTTACACCAAGGAGTGGCCGAATCAAACGCACTTTTCTATGCAACAGCGCCTCACGCGGAATACAGGATAAACCACGTTCATAGAGGGGACCATAGTTTTTTTCGGCAATATTTTTTCTTGTTTTTCTGGTATGATCCTCATCACGTATACCCTCGGCTTCACCGCGCAAAATACCAGCAAAACCACTGGCATAAACCTCATCGCGCATGGCAACAGCTTCACTATATAAAGCACCTCTATTCTTTTGGAGACGTTGATACCGCATTTGATAGGTCTCAACCTGATCATTGAGTGTATGCCCCGTCATAATAAGTGATGCGCCTTGTTTTTGTGCTTCTTTAACCAAGAGATCATAGCGTGCAACACGCGCGCTGGAAGCAATATGCGTCTTTGGCTTTTCGCCTTCCCATCGCACAGTGATATGTTGAATATCATGGACACGACAAATTTTCGCAACAGTTTCTGCCTCACGCATCGATTCTTTACGCAATTGATGATCAACCGTGACAACAAGCATTTCTGGAGGAAATGCGAGAGTTTCCAAATGCTCTTTGACCAAAAACATCAAAGCCAAAGAATCACTTCCCCCTGAGACGGCAAGAATCAACTTCTGACATTGAATAAAATCCGATGTTTTAAAGAGATTTCTTGCCAGTCTAACGCACACCGAAAACGACCTCGCTGTTTATTTTGCAGGTTTACAAAAAACAGATGCTAATGTTTGTTGACGTTTTGATTTTTTCACAAAATGAGCACAATCGTCTTTATTTGGCTCAAGAGCGACCATACTTCTTGCTAATTTCAGTAAAATCTCGGAGGTATAGAGCTTCTTTTTATCTGCATACCATGCGGTAAGATAAACTTGTGCTGCTTCATGATAGCGTTTTTGCCCCAACAAAGATTCGGCCAACCAAAATAAAGCATCATCACTCAAAGAATCTTTTTTGTAACGATTTTGAAAAGCGCAAAAGCTTTTTTCAGCATCAACATAGTTAGCAGAACGAATAAAATCATACCCTTCCTTATACAAAGCTTTAGAAGAAGAAAGATTGTCACTCTGATGTGCTTCAATTGGAGCACTTACTTCATGCGCTTTGTTAAAAGGTTGACTGTTTTCATGATCATGGCTCTCCACCTTAGCTTCCACAGCAGCAACCTTTGTCTGATCACCTGTACTATGGTCCTGCTCCATCTCTTCTTTTACAGTCTGAGATTTTTCATCTACAGCAGACTTTTCAAAAGAACAAGAATAAACAGAAGAGGCTTCTGTATCAAAAAGCTCGTGAAACTGCTTGTTAACATTTTTTAGACTGTTATGCTCAAGCACCATTCGTATCTTATGCAAAAGCTTATCTAAATCATAATCTTTAAATAAAGCCTGTTGATTCTCTAAAATAATCCCTTGGTGCTCCGCAACACTAGTAGCTTTTTCTATCACATCAGATGCTGCTTTATCGGCTGCTTCAGGTGCTTCCTTCATAGCATCAACAGCCTTATTAACAGCGTCAGTGGCTTTTTCCGCCGCGCTAGATGCTGCTTTATCGGCTGCTCCAGGTGCTTCTTTCATAGCATCAACAGCCTTATTAACAGCGTCAGTGGCTTTTTCCGCTGCATCAGATGCTGCTTTATCAGCTGCTTCAGGCGCTTCCTTCACAGCATCAACAGCCTTATTAACAGCGTCAGTGGCTTTTTCCACCGCGCTAGCGGCTGCTTCAGGTGCTTTCTTCACTGCATCAACAGCCTTATCAACAGCGTCAGTGGCTTTTTCCGCCGCGCTAGATGCTGCTTTATCGGCTGCTTCAGGTGCTTCTTTCACAGCATCGACAGCCTTATCAACAGCGTCAGTGGCTTTTTCCACCGCGCTAGATGCTGCTTTATCGGCTGCTTCAGGTGCTTCTTTAACAGCATCAATAGCCTTATCAACAGCGTCAGTGGCTTTTTCTGCCGCATCAGATGCTGCTTTATCGGCTGCTTCAGGCGCTTTCTTCACGTCATCAGTTGCCTTATCAACTGCATCAGTGGCTTTTTCTGCCGCATCAGATGCTGCTTTATCGGCTGCTTCAGGCGCTTTCTTCACGTCATCAGTTGCCTTATCAACAGCGTCAGTGGCTTTTTCCGCCGCATCAGATGCTGCTTTATCGGCTGCTTCAGGTGCTTCCTTCACAGCATCAGTTGCCTTATCAACAGCATCAGTGGCTTTTTCCGCCGCATCAGATGCTGCTTTATCGGCTGCTTCAGGTGCTTCCTTCACAGCATCAACAGCCTTATTAACAGCGTCAGTGGCTTTTTCTATCACATCAGATGCTGCTTTATCGGCTGCTTCAGGTGCTTCCTTCACAGCATCAACAGCCTTATTAACAGCGTCAGTGGCTTTTTCCGCTGCATCAGATGCTGCTTTATCAGCTGCTTCAGGTGCTTCTTTCACAGCATCGACAGCCTTATCAACAGCGTCAGTGGCTTTTTCCGCCGCATCAGATGCTGCTTTATCGGCTGCTTCAGGTGCTTTCTTCACGTCATCAGTTGCCTTATCAACTGCATCAACTTTATCCGTATCATGTGCAGGATATTCGGAAGCCTTTCGTGCCGCACTTTGAACAAGTGAAGTAGAACAAGCTATGAAAACCCCCATATAAAAGAGTGTTTTCCAATTGATTTTACGATACATTCTTTTTTCCCCTTAAGAGCTTATTAAATAGTTGAAACAAACAATCTTCTTTTTAATGACTATTCATGTCATTCAACGTTGTCACAGCACGTCGATTTTGATTCCAACAGGAAATATCATCACATACTGCTACAGGTCTTTCTTTTCCGTAAGAAATTGTTTGAATCCGTTGTGCGGACACACCAAGAGACACCAAATAGTTTCGCACAGCAACAGCACGGCGCTGTCCAAGTGCCAAGTTATATTCACGTGTTCCCCTCTCATCAGCATGACCTTCGATCATAATAGAATAATAAGGATAATGAAGCAACCATTCTGCTTGGCGCGTTAAAATACGTTCAGCATCAGCATCAAGTGAAGAAGAATCGAGACCAAAAAACACGCGATCACCCACATTAACCGTAAATTCTTGTCCTGAACCTGGTGACATCTGATTCAAACCAGCATCATTCATATAAGCGCCATTCATACCGTTAAGTGCACCAACATTTTTTTTGCCACACCCACCCAAGCATAGTGAGAAAAGAAAGAGGATAGCTAAGGAATGAGAGATGGTTTTTTTGGTAGAGCGCATAGTCCGTTTCTCCTTGAATTTCGTAAAGAAGGGTCAATTCTTAAAAATATTTTTAAGAATAACCGTTAATTCCTAATGAAGAAGAAATTTTTTCTGTTTTTTCGTCCTCATTTTTACTTTTGAGTCTCTGCCAATTTTTCTTCTCTTTGGCCATTCCTCTAACATTTCCATAAGAAATGTTTCCCTTATGCGTCATGGCTTTTTATGCATCATCTTGATCTTGATCTTGACGATTTTTTTGCAGCGCGTTCAGCTTTGCAAAAACTTTATCAGCGTCAAAAGTCTTATGCAGATTTTCTTCGCTCTCATTTTCCTCTAGAGCAGCGTTTTCCGTCACAGAAGCGGGAAGCAACGACCTATCTTCTTCTGCAGCAACAGGGCGATTTTTCGCCGCACGCTGGAGCTCAAAATCTAAATCGATTTGCGAACACAAACCAAGCCCTACAGGATCAAGAGGAACCAAATTTGCACTATTCCAATGGGTTCTAAGGCGGATTTGTTCAATTGTCGCTTTTGTTGTCCCAATCAACCGTGCAATTTGTGCATCTTTCAACTCGGGATGGTTCGTCACCAACCATAGGATACCATTGGGACGATCTTGGCGTCGAGAAAGAGGGATATAGCGCGCCCCTTTACGTTTTTTTTCAGGAATATGCACCCTCGATTGAGAAATTTTCAAGCGTGCGTTTTGATCAGCCTCCACCCGTGCAATTTCACTGCGCGTCAATTGCCCAGAACTAATCGGATCTAAACCTTTAATACCATAAGCCGCATCACCATCGGCAATAGCTTTTACTTCCAAGACATGCAATTTACAAAATTCTGCAATCTGATCAAAAGAAAGAGCTGTATTATCAACCAACCAAACAGCTGTTGCTTTGGGCATCAAAAGTTGCGTTGCCATTTTTATAAATCCTCTTCTGCGCCTCTTCTATGAGGCAGGTTACCGCCCACTCAAGAGCACTGGAACTTTTTTATATGTTTAGGTCTCTCCAACCACTCCTAAAACAAAGTGCGGCATGGAATAAACCATTTTGCTATGAGATTACATTCTGTTATAGCGTTATTTTTGCTCAACGACAAGAGATCTCTCTTGTAATGATCCTCAACTAAGGTGTCTTTACCTTTAAGATGAATTTTCTTATAAAGGGTTTATTCGATTATTTCACCTCATGCTGTGGCACATTTATTCTGGTGGGATGCGTGCTTTATCGTCTTAAATTCTAAAGAGTATCCAACTGGAAAGAAAGCCCTCAAATAGGAAGGAAAACTATGGCAGGCCATTCACAATTTAAAAATATTATGCACCGTAAAGGGCGTCAAGATGCAATGCGCTCGAAAATATTTTCTAAGCTTGCGCGCGAAATTACCGTAGCAGCAAAACAAGGTGCTCCTGATCCAGCCATGAATCCACGTTTAAGGCTGGCTGTTCAAAATGCCAAAGCACAATCGATGCCGAAAGATAATATTGAACGCGCGATTAAAAAAGCGTCAGGCGCCGATGTCGAAAATTATGATGAAGTACGCTATGAGGGCTATGGACCAGGCGGCGTTGCCGTCATTGTTGAAGCTTTAACTGATAACCGCAACCGCACCGCTTCAAATGTGCGCGCCGCCTTCACAAAATCAGGAGGAGCCTTAGGGGAAACAGGATCGGTCAGTTTCATGTTTAATCGGATTGGTGAAATAATCTATAAGCCAGAAGCAGGAACAGCCGATAACATCATGGATGCAGCAATTGAAGCCGGTGCCGAAGATGTGCAATCAGAAGAAACCGGACATCATATTACCTGCGCATTTGAAGATATTGGTGAAGTTTCCAAAACACTTGAAGCAAAACTTGGTGAAGCAGAATCGATTAAAACGATTTGGAAAGCCACCACCCTTGCACCAATAGATGAAGAAAAAGCTTTGTCCGTTTTACGACTAATTTCAACATTAGAAGAAGATGATGATGTGCAAAATGTTTATGCAAATTTTGATGTCAGTGATGAGATTTTGGCAAAATTATCTGTATAATTGCCATCATTTGCATAAGCCCTCTCTTCATGCATGAGGGCTTCAAAAGCATCTGTCACCTCTCCTCTCTATCCGCACATATAAAAGCCCCGCGTCAATAGCGGGGTAAGCCATTGATGCAATAAAAAACCACAATCAATCGCAGAAAACATAATCCCAAAAAGAAAGCATACAAAACTCTGTAGCCTTACGCCTTTCTTACATGCCCCAAAGATTATCCCTATATCCCCTCTCTATTTGATCTTTTTGTTCTTTAAGATTAACCTTCTCTCTCCGCTCTCAAGTAATGAAATGATCTAGCCTCTAAACAATTAGGGGTTTCTTGACGTATTCCTATGACGAATCACTCATAAAATTCACTTGAAACTTAAGGCTCAACAAACATGCACTCCCCTAAATATTCGCTACGCACTTAAAAAACACTTAAATATAGCAAGAGGTTTGTCCTATTTATACGCCCTATATCACCACACTTCAAAGGACAGTGTTTTTACAACATCACAGAATAAAAATAAGCAAATGGAAAGCCAGAGCTGATTGTTTAGCAAAGTATTGTACAAAAAGCCGGTACATCTCTCTAATCCGTTGCGGATAAATTTTTGACTTTATGGCATTAACTTTATGGCATCGTATATTTCTAAAATAACGTCATTTATCTTAAAAATCTGTCCTTTTGCTCTTACCAATCAATCAAGATTCAGATCTAAAACAACCGCGTACTTGAATAAAACACATCAAAGAGCAACAGCCCCCCCTGACAAGACCAAACTCTTCACAAACAAAATTGAAGAAGAAGTTTAAAAAAATATATATAGCGACACTTTGAATAAAAAGTTGAAATCTAAAGACCTCAGAATTTTCGACTCTATTTTTTCAAGGTCTTGTTTTGAATTTTTTTAAGCATTTTCCCCCAAGGAAATTCCATTATCGATCAACAACCGTAGATGATAGATGAAATCTACATAACTCCCCATACCCACTATAATCAATTCCTTCTTTTAAATAATTAAAGACAATTGAGATTGTTTAAACTTGAGACTGTGTAGACTATATTCCTTCTATATTCTGTTTTTAAGCATTTTGTTTTACTGTACATTGAGCAAAGGCGACCATGCTGGATCTGAAGCATCATTGGGGGTAGGGAGTTGTCGTTCATTGCGACCCGTAATATCAATCGTATAAATTTTTGGTCCCATACCGGGATTTTTGCGAAAGAACATCAGCACACGACCATTAGGGGCCCACGTTGGTCCTTCATTGTGAAACCCTGTGGTTAAAATTCGTTCTCCTTGTCCATCAGGGCGCATAACACCGATAGAAAATTGTCCGCTTAATTGTTTTGTAAAGGCGATATAGTCACCCCGTGGAGACCAAATAGGTGTTGAATAACTCCCATCGTTTGAAGAAATACGCTGAATATCACTCCCATCCGCATTCATTTTATAGATTTGCGGCTTTCCACTACGATCTGAAGAAAAGACAATTTGTTTTCCATCCGGTGAATAAGAAGCAGAAGTATCAATAGCAGAAGTTGTTGTAAGTCGCGTCATCGTACGGGTTCGTAAATCCATAGTGTAAAGATTGGCACTCCCATCATTTTGTAACAAACTCATGATAACTTTTTGTCCATCAGAAGAAAAACGCGGAGCAATTGTCATGTTATTAAACGTTCCGATCAACTCTCTTTGCCCCATTTCAATTTGTTGGAGATAAACATGAGGTACTTGATTGTCCTCGTAAGCCATATAGGTCAATTCTTGTCTTTTTGGTGAAAACCGCGGTGTAAGCACCAATTCACTTCCATCAGACATATAAATCAAATTTGCTCCATCTTGATCCATCATTGCTAAACGTTTAATGCGTGCATTTTGAGGACCTGTTTCATCGATAAAAACAATCCTTGTATCAAAATAACCACTTTCTCCTGTCATCTCACTATAGATCTCATCTGCGATCATATGTGCCACACGCCGCCAACGTTCTGTCGCGGTATAAAAACGCCGTCCTTTCAATTGTCTTTGTCCAAACACATCCCATAAACGAAAATCGACCCTCAAACGTCCATCGATTTCTCTCATGACTTGCCCAGTAACTAAACCTTGCGCTTTTATTTTCTGCCAAGAAGCAAAATGTGGTTGTTTATTAGGATTAGAAATGTTTTCAAAAAAATTCGCTTTATCAAGCGGTAAAAACAGCCCCGACCGTTCGAGATCAGCTGTCACCACAGCAGATATTTTCAACCCAATCGAATCATTGGAAATAAAGTCTGTAATTGCAATGGGAATGGGATTAAAATCAGCGCTCGAAATAGTTCCTTTCAATTGCGCATAACCCGATGAAATACTTGAAAGCCACAACCCACAAGTGACAATAAACCAAGCAAAAACTTTATGTCTCGTTATAGTCATCATGGAATGTGTCCTTTCGTTAAGCGCTTTTTTCTCGTTTATCATCTTATTTCTTGGAGGGGATCAACATTAAAGTCAAAACCTTGCCCCCATAGATCATATTGATCACGTGGGAGATCTGCATAAGGTTGGCATGAAAAGACAGCAGCATACACCTGCCTTATCATAATAGCTTGTTGACTCTCAAGGCCGCTTACGGGATCAATGATAGGATCGCCCACAACCATCCCTTCACGGTCTAAATAAAATCGCAACCGCACGACCGGACGATTTTTTAAATCGCCGCCAAGCGCCACAAGTTTAAGCTTCTGTTGAATACATCCCCCCGCAATATTGACCAATGTTTGTGCCATTTTTGTGGTATCATTAATATTTTTTCTTGCACCCAAAGCTTCTGGTGTATGAGAACGTTTTGCTCCCCCTCCTTGTGACCGCGCACGATTGAGCAAATTATTTTCCTCCAGAGCTAAAATATCTTCAATGGTCTGTTTCTCTTGGTTTTTCTTGTTAAGCTTTGGCGTCTTTTGATTCAATGCAGTCTCATTCTTCCTTGGAGATTTTTCGTCAAACTTTGGTTTAAACTGTGGAAGAAGAGATTTTTCTGGAAGTACAATTTTGGACGCTTGATGAACAATCTGCTCTGCTGGTACTTTTGGGACCGTTGGAGCCAATTCTTTTGGCGATATCATTTCTTCATTTTTGTGAGCAGGCTTGAGCGCATCCTTAGAGGCATCTTCCGGCACCTCCAAAGGCGTCTCAGGTGCAGCCTTGGGCGCATCCTCCGGTAGTGCCTCCAAAGGCATCTCAGGTGCAGCCTTGGGCGCACCCTCCGGTGGTGCTTCCAAAGGCATCTCAGGTGCAACCTTGGGTGCATCCTCCAGTGCCTCCAAAGGCATCTCAGGCGCAACCTTGGGTGCATCCTCCAGTGCCTCCAAAGGCGTCTCAGGCGCAACCTTGGGCGCATCCTCCGGTGGTGCCTCCAAAGGCATCTCAGGTGCAACCTTGGGTGCATCCTCCAGTGCCTCCAAAGGCATCTCAGGTGCAACCTTGGGTGCATCCTCTGTTTTTGCTTCTAATAATTCTGGTTTTGTAAGTTCTGGTGCAAATGTTTCTGATGTGTTCTCGCTTGATGGTGGCGATGCTGTTTCAACGGGACGCGGCTTTTCCTTTGATTGAAATGGTGCAAGACTATCTATTTGTCCCTCTCCAATATGGCGTGCATCTTCTTTCTCTTGTGGTTGCATAGTTGGTTTGACGGCAGGGATTGCACGTATAGGAGCCTTCACGGCTCCTTGTTGAGAAGAAAACTCGTCCACCAAAGGAGCAAGAGTGATGGGAATTGCTTCCAACGGTTGTGGTAAAGAGACAGAGCTTGTAAACTGAATAGCTCCCCAACTGAGAAAAATGACATGGACCACAAGGGATAAAGCCAAGCCTCGTTTCATACTATGATAGGAGTCTTTGTTCATTCTTTATGCCTTACTTATGCCTTACATTTTTTCATTTTTAATCACTCTATGCTCTTTTAAAAACATCTTAAAAACAACCGGTTATGCACAATTTTATTACTTATTATTTATTGTGCTAAACTTGCTAACGCAACTTGAGAAAACCCCGCTTTTTGAATATCTGCCAGCAGTTTTAATACTTGCTGATATTCAACAGTTTTAGCAACCCGTACAAAAACCCGTTGATCTTTTTGTGTAGAATCTGCTTCCAGAAGAGTTTTCAGGTGTGCAATCAGGGACTGTGACGTTTCATAATAATCTTGATTAATGGCAAAGCGCCCTTGCGCGTCAAGTGAAACCGTCAGAGGTGTTTTTTGAGCTCGTACGGGACCCGCTTGACTACGAGGCAAATCTAGAGGAACACCGTTCACTAAAAGGGGGGCAGAGACCATAAAAATAATCAACAAGACCAGCATGACATCCACAAAAGGAGTGACATTGATCTCACTCATCAGTTGGCTTCGTGAATGATGCCGCCTACGTGTATTTTTGCGAGAAGAAGAAGCAACAGAAAAGCCCATGGGATAAGATCCTTTTTATAAAGAGGAAGGTGCTGTGCGTGTTTCATCAATACGCCGCGATACAATTGTTGAAAATTCATCGGCAAAATTTTCTATTTGTGCAATGATGCGCGCACTTTCATGAGTCAACTTGTTATAAGCAATAACAGCTGGAATTGCTGCAAACAAACCAATAGCGGTTGCCAAAAGCGCTTCTGCAATCCCTGGCGCGACAATGGCAAGTGATGTATTTTGAGAAGCTGAAATAGAAAGAAAAGACTCCATAATACCAATAACTGTTCCAAAAAGTCCGATAAAAGGTCCCGCAGATCCCAGTGTCGCAAGAAAACTTAATTTTGATTCTATTTTTTCACTTTCACGTCCCAGCGTCAAATCCATAGCCTTATCAATTCTGCTCTGCAAACTTTTCGATGTATGGGTCCCTTTTTCAAGAGATTTTTTCCATTCAACCATTGCTGCCATAAAAACTGCGGATATACTATTGGTACGTTGACTTTTGCATGATGCATAAAGATCTTCTAGCGCTTTGCCAGACCAAAATGTGCGTTCAAACTGCTTTATTTCACGCCGTATTCTCCGATACGTAAAAATTTTATCAAAAATAATTGCCCAACTCCAGATAGAAGCGAGCAGCAACCCGATCATAACACCTTTCACGATCCAACTCGCTTGCATAAACAAATGCAACATTCCAATTGTTTCTGGATTCGTTAGTTCTAAATGCGGCATAATTTTTGTCCCTCTAAATGAAAGATGCATTTTTAAAATTTATAAAACAGATTATTTTATAGTTTCTAAATTTAAGTAAAGACTCTAGTTTCACATAAATCCATGCGCTAAAACAAGACTTGTTTCTTAAATTTCCTTAAAAAGTGATGACGAGAGACATCCCTCAATGCACACCCCCCTCATTTCACAACAGCATTTATGAAAAATATAACGATAAGGATTTCTCCATAAATGCTATAAAAATAAAAGACATAAAAATGCATGATATAAAATCCATTATGCACCACCATCTTTACGCTTATGAAAAGAACGCTAAATCATCATACGCGTTTTAAGCTTAAAATACAGCGATAAGTCTTAGCACTTGAAAAGATTCATAAGAAGCATTTTATTCCTTTCTTAAGTGTTTTTGTACCCACTCATCAACTCCGCTTGTGACATGTAAGAAAATGTTTTTGATTAATTCGCAGCAATAGAGCTTGAAAAGAAAAAATTTTACAAGTTTCAGAATTATCTGAAAGTGACAACGCAATGAATTATCATTGTAAATAAATATGTTATCATCATAAAAGATGACGCTTTGCCTCAGGCTATTATTTCTCTCATTTTCCATCGAATTGAATACGGGGTACACCATCGGGCACAAAAAACGATACTCAACCACCCTACCAACACCTCACAACAATGCGCCTCCCCCATGCACCCCTATTATAAGTCCTATATAATCTAGTGTAAGTCTCATGTAATCTCATTGTGTTGTGAATTTGCCTCTTTCAATGCCTATCATCTCTCTGGCACTATGGTATAACGTAAAAGCTTCTGTGACATGAAAAAAGTCTTTTCACGTCTTTACTTCATGAAAACCAGCTTCTTCGCTCTCTTTGCTCACTTGCGATATTTGATCGTTATTGCATTGAGAATGATACATAAGGAACATTTTTACAATTTTTTCAATGATTTATATTGCTCTCTTATGATGTATAAGCAAATGATTTTAATTGTTTCAACATGAACAGATTTGAAATGCAAAGTATTTTATTCCTCTATTAGGGTTTGTACCCGTGAGAAGTGATAATTTATCTTTCTAAGTCAATATATTATATAGAATAATATGCTTTTGAAACTTTAAATCAAGAATGCATTTCTGCTTTGTATACATTGATCTCTCACTCATTTACTACGCTTAGAAGCGCACATAAAGTGATGCATTATAGATAGAAATGGATGAAACACGTGCTCTTGTGATGCCAAATGACAGTCCAGTAAAAAAACAAATCAAATTGCTTAAAAAAAACCTTTAAGTATTTTGAGACAATTTTCGACCTAATGGCTTATTATCACTTTATTGCAATATTGCGCTGGGTATGTGCATTTTTATAAAAATAAATCTTAATCCATTTTTATTTCTTTTTTTGTACTTTTTCGCTGCTTTCCGATGCCAACAAACCTTTCTTCAAAAGAAAGAAAATATCTTGAGTTTATAGAAGAAAATGGATGATATGACATTGTTTTTGAATCATAACATGGATGAGGTGTGTTTAATTTTGTGGGATATCATCTTCAATTTATTGTAGTTATTGTAGCAGAGGTGCTTTCTTTTGCTGTATCGTGTAACCTTGTTAGAAAACATCTAGGCTATGATAAATGTATAGTCTTAGATTGTAGATTACTTTATATCTGCTGATCTCTCCTGAAACTGCTAATTCAATGAATAACACTTTTAACCAAGCATTTTTGCAAAAAGTTCTTTGGGTAAACGTCGCGGTTTTGCCTCCTCATTAATCAGAGCAATTTCAACTTTGGCTGTTACCAACGTAGTCATCTCATGCAAAATAGATTGCTCCATAAAAAAGCGGGCCCCTTGGATATGAGTAACACGTGTTTTAACGACTAAAAGATGATCAATTTTAGCGGGTCTTGAAAAATTAATTTCCATATGACGAACAACAAAAAATAGTTTTTCCCCCTCACCCCCTGCTGCTAACATCTTATTATTAAAACCGGTATCCCGTAAAAACTCTGAACGTCCTCGTTCAAAAAACTCAAGATAACGCGCATGATAAACTACACCGGAAAAATCTGTATCCGCAACATAAACGCGGACCTGAAAATTATGAAAAGCGTTTGTATGATTGCTCTTAAAAGGTGTTATTTCTGTCATCGACTTCATATCCCATAAAATCATCTAATATAGCAAATTATCTATCAATCAAAAGATTGAACACATTTTTGTGTTGAAGTTGTGAAAAGCAAAAAATCTTTAATAGTGCCAAACCTTTTTAGCCAGAATATGCTAAAAGAAGGCACGTCTCTTGTATTTTATGACCTTGCTATAAAATATTCACATAGTTTCTTTTAATAAAGAGAATGTCTTAATCATCTTCCCCATCCCATAAAGACGTCTGAAGTGATGAATTGTCTTGAGCATCAGAAAGTTGAGAACGCCTTTGTATAGACGTTGTAGAGGCTGGAGCAGAAAGCCCTAAATGGCTCCAAGCCTTTTCAGTTAGAATGCGTCCACGAGCGGTTCTTTGAATAAAACCTTGTTGGAGCAAATACGGTTCAACAATATCTTCAATGGCATCGCGTGGTTCTGATAAAGCAGCAGCAATCGTTTCAATCCCCACCGGTCCCCCTAAAAAAGTTTCCGCAATCAGGAGCAAGTAGCGGCGGTCAAGCGGATCAAGCCCAAGATGATCAACCTCAAGGCGCGAAAGGGCTTCATCGGCGATTTTTTGGTCAATTTGTTTTGCTTGTTTAACCAAAGCAAAATCACAAACGCGCCGTAAAAGCCGTCCGGCAATGCGCGGGGTTCCCCGTGCTCGGCGTGCAATTTCATGAGCACCATCATCACTAATCTTGACGGCAAAAAGTCGTGCATTACGCTGCACAATATATTCCAATTCTTCTATCGTATAAAAATTGAGACGAATTGGAATACCAAAACGGTCTCTCAGCGGTGTGGTCAAAAGCCCCAAACGTGTGGTTGCCGCTACCAAAGTAAATTTAGCCAGATCAATTTTCACCGAGCGTGCGGCCGGCCCCTCCCCAATGATCAAATCCAGTTGATAATCTTCCATGGCTGGATAAAGAATTTCCTCAATCGCCGGATTTAAGCGATGAATTTCATCAATAAACAAGACATCACGTTCTTCAAGATTGGTCAAGAGAGCGGCTAAATCTCCTGCTTTAGCGATGACCGGCCCTGAAGTAGAGCGAAAATTAACGCCTAATTCTTTTGCCATAATCTGTGAAAGCGTTGTTTTTCCTAACCCCGGTGGTCCTACAAACAAAACGTGATCCAGCGCTTCTTGCCGCGTTTTTGCTGCTTCAATAAATATTTTTAAATTAGCCCGTGCCGCTTCTTGACCAATAAAGTCATCGAGAACTTGTGGCCTCAAGGAACGATCTGGATCGTTAGGAAGGGGGGCGGAACCCAGAAGGCGTTTATCTTCATCTTTATGCATTGTTACCTTGATTTTAAGTAGGAGAAGAAAGCAATTTGAGACTATGGCGGATCAGCAGGGCAGAAGAAACAGTTTCCCCCTCAAGAGCATTCATCGCAAGAGCAAGAGCACGGGATGCATGCTCCCGTTCAAACCCTAGCTTCATCAACGCGGAAAGCGCATCATGCGCAGGTTGATTGGTCATCTCACGCTGAGGAACCGAAACAGTCTTGACCGCTTGTTCAAAGGGGAGTGTTTTACTTTTCAGTTCACCCACAATTCTTTCACTGACTTTTTTACCAACGCCCGGCGCTCGACTAATCATCGCAACATCGTTTAAAGCAATAGCCTGTGCAAGTTCATCTGGCGATAAAGTACCCAAGATTGCCAAAGCAACCTTTGCTCCTACTCCAGGAACATTTTGTAGAAGACAAAACCACTCCTGTTCAGCTCTTGTAGTAAAACCAAAAAGGCGGATTGCGTCTTCCCGAACATGCGTTTCAATAAAAAGGCTTAACGCCTCGCCAACAGAGGGTAAAGAAGGACGCAGCCGATTTGACACAAAAACAACATACCCCACACCGTGAACATCAAGAAGGATATGATCATCAAAGATATGTTCAAGAGTGCCCTTTAATTTGCCAATCATGTTGCCATCCCACTCATATCGCCATCCTTGCCTGATAAGATCGGTCAATACTGTTACGGTGCATACTATGACAAAGAGAAAGAGCAAGAGCATCAGCCGCATCACTGCTATCAAATTCAGCCCGTGGGAGGAGAACTTTGACCATCATATGGATTTGTTCTTTAGCCCCATGTCCAACCCCAATAACTGATTTTTTCACTTTGTTGGGCGCATATTCAAAAACAGGAAGATTTGCTTGCGCAGGAACCAGCAGTGCAATTGCACGCGCTTGGCCAAGTTTTAAAGTTGCTGTAGCATCTTTGTTGACAAATACATGTTCCACAGCGGCTTCATGGGGCATAAATTGATGCACAACCTCTGAAAGACCTTTGTGGATCTGACATAGTCTGGAAGCCAGCGCACACTGTACATCAGAAGAAACCGTCCCTGCTGCAATAAACTGAAGACGATTACCCGCAACATCGATAACGCCCCACCCTGTACGCCGTAATCCGGGATCAATGCCTATAATACGAATCGTCTCTGCCATAAACTACAGTCTATACACTTTTCCCCCTTGTGAATAAAGATGTGAATAAAGACAAGACCACAAAGAAAACAACAACCCAAGACAAAACCAGTAAAAAGATAATCATATCCCCCAAATTTATACAATTATAACACACAACGAACAGCATCTTTATGGAACACACTTTATGAAGCATAACTGAAATCAATCAAAACCATTCACACATCACAAGCAAGCACCCTCTAAAGCATAAAAATTCCCTTTCTATATCATATCCAACGCCATAACGGTTAAACATCGCAAGCGAGCAAATAGAGAGTGCTGGATTGCACATTCATAAGTGTAAAGAGGCTATGCAATGGATGGTACACACTTTACGAAAACTTTTTACATTATAGCATGACGCTATCATTATAAATCAACGCATTGATTTATAATGATAATTAATTATTTTGTATGTTGCATAAGAATCCCGAATATCCTAAAATTTTCTCATTACAAGTCTGTTTATCTTGAATCAATCAAAACCATTCTCTTACATATGAAACGTGGGATTGCCGTATAGAGTAAAACTATACAAGAAAGGACTAAAAATGCCTCTAATGAATTGTCTCAAGTTCCAAAGGCTGTTGCAACATTGGGGACTGGCAAAGATGATGATAGTGCCGGCTTTTTCTTTTGCAAGCGTAAAAATGAGAGAGGCTCAACGAATGTGAATAAGAACTGAGAGGTGTTTTTGAATATACTCATCACACCACAATGACATTGCATAGAGAGGGACATTGCATGGGGGCACAGGGAACCCATGGGGCATTCATTATATGGCACTTTATTTTGGATATTTTATTTTACGCGAGGGAAAATAACTTCCATTCAAAACAAAAGAAGCCCCAAAACTGCAACAATGTGTATCATCCTCATTAACACACACTTTACAGCAGCTTTATAGGCATAAATTATAGAGCATAAATAAATTGATGTACAAGCCCCTGCTCTATCTCAGAGCCAAAACAAAATCACACGATAGATCAACAGAAAGTGTTCCAGCTGCAATCAACCAAAGTCGATTTCCCACAAAACCAACCATACTCCATCCCATGGCATAATTCGCAATCAATACCTATCCCTCTCTCAGCTATAAGCTCAAGATATTTCCTACGCTCAAATAGAAATTAGGCAGAAAAAAGCACTCTAGTTTGGTTTTAGTTGTGAAATTTTGGTTGTAAAAAATGGATATACTGCTCTAAATATCGCAAGAAAGAAGCAAGGAGCTATTTTTCTCAGAATACCCAAAAGCTGTTTTGAGCAATTCGATTTGTTTTCCTACTGGATTATCATCTTCTAGAGCAGAGGAGGCCGCAGTTTCCCACCCAGCACGCATATAGGTTATGCGCGCTTCTAAACGCAATGAATGAGAAACAAATTGGCGAAAAATTTCTGGCAATTCATGCCAATGAGGGGTTTCAAGTTCCAATGTCGGTGTATGAAGTGACACTTTTACAATTTCTTTTTTTTATTTGTTCTGATGATATTTCTCCTTCGCACAAAGCAAGGGGAGTCCCTCTAAGAACGCCCAAAGGCTGTTTTGAGCAATTCGATTTGTTTTCCTACTGGATTATCATCTTCTAGAGCAGAGGAGGCCGCAGTTTCCCACCCAGCACGCATATAGGTTATGCGCGCTTCTAAACGCAATGAATGAGAAACAAATTGGCGAAAAATTTCTGGCAATTCATGCCAATGAGGGGTTTCAAGTTCCAATGTCGGTGTATGAAGTGACACTTTTACAATTTCTTTTTTTATTTGTTCTGATGACATTTCCCCTTCACGCTCTGCGCGAAGAAGAAGGAGTTGAGAAGCGATTTGCATAAGTCGTGTACTTAAATACATAGCCTCTTTCGCATAAACTGCAGAAACCTCTGCCGAAAGAGAGCGTGCTACTAATTTCCCTTCTGAGTCAATATACGCTGCGGTTTTTTCAATCAGCGCCATTGTTTCTTCATAGAGACGATTAAAAGCATTTTCAAAAGCATTATGCTCAATCATGATAATAGGTTCATCATATGGACGTTTATGTACACTCACGCTTTTATACTCCAAGTATCAGCACAAAATCATACCCCTTAACGAATAGAGTATTAAAAAGTTTCTTTTGTTGCTGTATAGAACGCTTTTTTTTAAAACTGCTACCTCTTTTAATTTTTTTGCGCAACGCACTTTTTATACTAAGGTTAACGTACCCAACAAACACTACAGGAATATTTTTTATAAACGGATCATTTTCCTTGAAAAGGACCACTGCCAAGATTGCCGTTTTTCACAATAATAAGCGACTCCAAATTGCAAAGCAATACCCGTTATTATTAAGAGGGTATCGGAAAAAAACGTTTCTGTCATCACTGTTTTTATAATTTGTCCAAACATCGCAAAAATGGTTCCCGTTACAAAGACCGGTAAACTATGTTTTCCTAAAATTGCTAAAGGATGTTTTGGAGAGACATAAAACCATTTATTGATGCGCGGCAAAGAAAGAATGAGAAAGGCTAATGCAAGAACATGGAGTAAACGTGGCAAGCTTAAAAAGGTTTTATTAAAGTTCAACAATGGGGAAGACCAGCCAAGCCACCCCAAAATGCCCCACCAGTTTAAGCGAACCCATAACAGCGCCAACAAGAGATACGCTGCCGCACAAACAATCCAAAAAGACTGAAAAGCGATTTTTTTTCCTTGTTTAAGCGCTAAAGTACTGGTCAATCCTATGACAAATAAGAATTGCCAAGACAAAGGATTTAAAAACCACTTTCCCTTTAAAGGATAAGAAGGAGGAGCAATTTTGTAAAATCCGCAGATAAGATACAGTGTAAAGGAGCCCAAAAGCAGCCATTTTGTCTGCTTACAACTCAAATAAAGGATAAAAGGCGCAAAAAACATCAAAACGATATAAAGAGGAAGAATATTATTATATCCCAATTGATGCCCAAAGCTTAAGGTACTCAAAAATGCGATACTAGGCTCTTTAAAAAAGAGTCCCACGTTGTTCATCGATAAAAGTTTTTCTGTTCGCCATAATAAAAAGGCAGCAAAAAAAAGACTTAACGTGACAAAAGTCGTAAAAAGATATGCCCCATAGAGCTGCAGAGCTCTGTACCAAAGTTTTCGGATAATAAAAGCAAAGGATTTTTGCTGTAACCGTCCATGAAAGCTTAACCCAAGAGCAATCCCTGAAAGCAAAACAAACACTTCTGCACAATCAGAAAAACCGAAATTTCTATGAGTAAAAGACTCATAGATCGTTCTGGGAATATGGTTGATGAAAATCGTCAATAAGGCCAAAGAACGAAAAACGTCAATGCGTGTATCACGATGAGAAGGTTGAGTATTATGCTCAAGAATACCTTGGTACTTCATCAGTGGACTCCCACACGTTGCAACCCCCTTGAAGTCCCATAAAAATGGTAGTTACCCTTATTGCCAACAGGCATGAACAAGATGAAATTTTAATTTTTAAGAGTCAAGTTTCATTTTAAGCGTTTATTTTTTTAAAAGCAAAAGTTTTTTAAAGGCAAAAGAACGAAAAGCGTCCATACGTGTATCACAGCGAAAAGGTAACATATTATGCTTAAAAACACTCTCATTTCTCATAAACAGGCTTCCACACACCCACAAATCCTTTAAATTACGTGAAAATGGTGGTCACTTTCATTGCAAATAAGCATAATAGAATGAAACTTTAATTTTTAAGCGTTATTTTTTCTAAGAAACAGGGATTTGACATGACACAACAAAAAAATAAACCAATTGATCCACCTCTTTTCCCTCAGTTGATTTTAACACTTGATGTTCGGCGCAACACCCCACACGCATTATTGCGGCAAATTTTGCAAACAAAGTCTTTTGCATGCGTCATCCTCTATGATTCTGAAAAATTGAAAGATGATAGCTCTTTTTTGCAACAACAAGCGCAAATTTACGCAGAAGATATTCAAAATAATGATGCCGCTCTTCTCATCGCGGGTGACAGCCGCATTGCTGGGCGCATAAAGGCTGATGGATTGCACATAGAAGATGATCTTAACGCTCTTGAAAGCTTCAAAAATCAGCAAAAGGAACAAAAAATCATAGGCTTTGGCAATCTACGCAATCGCCATAGTGCTATGCTTGCAGCGGAAACAGGCATTGATTATCTATTTTTTGGCAAATTAGGAGCTGATAAAAAACCCCAAGCGCACCCCCGCAATCTCCAGTTAGCAACATGGTGGGCAGAGATTATGCAAACCCCCGCCATTATCCAAGCAGGAAGCGATTTTTCAACCTTTGATGAAGTCTTAAAGACTGGATGTGAATTCATTGCTGTAGAAGAAGTGATTTTTGGGAACGACAACCCCTTAATACTGCTTAAAACAATGCAAGAAAAATGTGAAAACACCCCCTTGTAATATAGGAGGAGAATTTATAAATAAAGCGTTAATAAAAATCCAAACACTCACCACTATATTACTTATATAGAACACACAATAACAGATAAAGAGGATACCTCGAAACTCAATAAAATTGCTTAATAATTCAATCAAATTGATGAAAAAACTAGCGTCTTTTTTTCATATAATATATAGAGAAAAGGATCATAAAAATTTTCTAGTTCAAAATCTTATAAAGACGAAGCATTATGATTGCGGGGGAATTTGTCATTGTTAATGTTGATCACTAATACCAACAACGAATGATAGAGATATGAAGGGGACATAAAAAATGGAATACAAATACAGAGGGCCGTTTGAATACAATGGAACACTTGAAGATCTTAAAAACATAATTCGCAAAACTGGATATCAAATCACAGATGTTAAAGCCATACAAAAAAGTCCCTATGGTTTTACGTATAAGATTGAAGCCTCTGAAAGAAGAAGCATTCTTTGGGATGATACCACAGGAAAAACAGTCATTCTAGGTGAAAAAATTTTCTGCCATGAGCTAGAAAAAGCTTTTGCAAAGCATCTAGAAGAAACATCAACGATTCCTTCCTCAAAAACTGCCTCCAATACATCAAATAAAAAAATTTTTATTGTTCATGGTCATGATTGTTATGCCTTAACGGAGCTTGAAAATGCTCTTCTCAAGCTTGGTCTCGAACCATACATCTTACAAAATACGAGTGGCAATGGTTTACCCATCATTCAAACTTTGAAAAAAGAAATTTGTGACAGTTCTATAAGTTTTGGTATTGTACTCCTCACGCATGATGACATGGGTTATGCTATATCTCAAGGTGAAGAAAAAATTCAACCCCGTGCACGACAAAACGTTATTTTCGAAATGGGCATGTTAACTGCCGCGCTTCCTCTTGAGAGGATTGCTATTCTACAAAAAGAAGGCATTGAAATGCCTTCAGATGTTAATGGAGTTTACTACCTTTCTTTTAAAGAACAGGTCAAAGAAACATTTCCCAAACTTATTACGCGCTTAGGAGAAGCTGATTTCTCTTTTAATACAAATACAATTACTCGTGCATTAAATTAAATTTGAATAATGCTTATGTTTATTTTTTAAAGCGCACACCCAAAATCACAAGGCACTCCACCACATTCCACAGACACACATCCTATAGCACAGAGAAACGATCACCCCCCCCTTCTTCAAACAGCAAGCGATTGTGCAAATTTTAATGAAGAGACCGCGTGTAAATTCATTACCATAGAAGAAATCATTTTAATCCCTTTGATAAACACGGAGGCTGTTGTCATGATTTTGGTAATTGTTCCAGAGAGATTTAAGAAGCAGATAGCCTCTCATTAGATTAAAGAAAAATAGGAAATTCACGTCGGGCATGTACTACAGCTACAATTTCGATTTGATGTGCAGCTACTCGATACAATATAAGGTAATTTGGATGCGCTACAATTTCTCGTAATCCTAATACCTTCTCACTCTGTCTGTATAAATATGGATGTTCTGCCAATGGCAGTACGGATGCTTCCAAAAACCTTTTCATTCGGCGCGCAGCAGATGGATTCTCGCGAGCAATATAGGTAACATCTGACGCAAATCGTCGCGCGCCGAAGACAACCAAACAACCGGAAGCATCACTTTTCCTATTCAGCTTCAAGCTGACTGATTATAACTTCCATTTCAGCCATAACCTCATCATGCGGAATAGGAGGATATGGATTTGCAAGACTGCTCGCTACCTTATCGCGCAGCCATGCAGTGTAGCTGCTTTCCTGTTCAACGGTTTCGAACTCTGAAATTAGCGGAGAAAGGGTGGTCTTCATAATATATGTCCTTTCTATTCCTGAATATTGGAGATAATTACTCTTGTCTATGTTGTCAATATTAGCGAATTGAAAATGTTTAACTTTTAAGCGTCCAAAGTTCTTTTGATCTTAAACCTTAAGGCTTTTTAACCCTCTCAAAAAACACGGGGGCTAATGTCATGATTTTGACAATCATTCCAGAGAGATTTAAGAGGCAGATAGCCTCTCATTAAAAAACAAATTTTGTAAGTAAAAAACTATTTTTATTGTAAATTTCCTGAAATTACTTTATGAATTAAAAGATGTTTTGGTCGCATACGCAACGACCAAAAGGGGCCTTGAAAACCCTAAGTTCTAGCGTAAAAATGAACCCACTTTGTGGGTATCCCGGAATTCCGGGAGTTTTTGCTATGTCCAGGTGCTTTAAGCACTAAAAGCAAAAAAAGCTGATTAGATTTCAGTACTTTCAAGCTCCCGGAATACTCATGCGAGGGCGCTCGCAACCGGCGGGGAAAAATGCAATCTCAAAATCTTAATATTGATCTTTTTATTGGCAAAAAAATTCGTTTGAGACGAAAAATGCTAAAAATGTCTCAAACAACTTTAGGACACGCTTTAGGCGTCAGCTTCCAACAAATTCAAAAATATGAAAAAGGCTTAAATCGTGTCAGCGCAGGGCGATTAAAGAAAATTTCCGATATTTTGAATGTTCCACTTTCCTTTTTTTATGCCGATATCATTACAAAACAGCAGTCACCATACCACCATGATGAAATCGCATCAAGCACAGAGGAATACCTGCTGCTCAAAAGATTTAGAGTTCTAACAACGGTAAAAAAGAAAGCCTTTTTACAGCTGATCTCTGATGAGAATGCAAGCTAACATCACGCGATAGTGTGTGCTATTCAAAGTCCCCTTTGTGAACACTTTATTGCTTGAATGCAAAACATGCCACCCCTCCATTTTAAGAAACGACACGTTAAGAGACACTATTTTAATTTTTATTGTAAATTTCCTGAAATTACTTTATGAATTAAAAGATGTTTTGGTCGCATACGCAACGACCAAAAGGGAACTGAAAACCCTAGATCCGAGCGTAAAAATAAACCCACTCCTGTGGGTATCCCGGAATTCCGGGAGATTTTGCTATGTCCAGGTGCTTCTCAGCACTAAAAGCAAAATGCTGACTCGGATTCAGTGTTTTCAGACTCCCGGAATACTCATGCGAGGGCGCTCGCAACCGGCGGGGGGCTTTAAAATGCAAACCAAAGATCTTGATAATGATATTTTCATTGGCAAAAAAATTCGTTTGAGACGAAAAATGCTAAAAATGTCTCAAACAACTTTAGGGCACGCTTTAGGCGTAAGCTTCCAACAAATTCAAAAATATGAAAACGGCTTAAATCGTGTCAGCGCAGGGCGTTTAATGGAAATTTCTGATATTTTGAATGTTCCCATTGCCTTTTTTTATGCCGATATCTTAACAAAACACCAGCCCCCATACCACCATGAAGAAATTGCATCAAGCACAGAGGAATACCTGCTGCTCAAAAGATTTAGAGTTCTAACAACGGTAAAAAAGAAAGCCTTTTTACAGCTGATCTCTGATGAGAATGCAAGCTAACATCACACGGATAGCGTGCGCTATTCATAAGCATTCATACGTATTTTTAAAAGCAACCTCCATTGTAAGCATTTTTTCATTTTAGGGGAAGAAGCCATTGATATAATAGAAGATAAGCATCTTTACATACGATAACCTCTCATCATTATTATTTTTAACAGGACTGTATTATTTTTAACAGAACTGTTTTAAACAGTCTGTCTCTCGTCGACATTTATGCTACTTTTTTAACTTACCCAACCCTACCTTGAACCAAGACGAAAAACTGAGAGATAAAAAGTAATATAGAAATGAAATTCTTATACGGCTTGTAATGATGAAAAAAAAATGTGAAAATTCTGATCGGTAATGAGGAGAAAACACCATGATCAAGAGAAGCGTGAAGCTGCTTATCTTAGGCGTGATTGGGCTTGCAAGTTCTGCTGTAAGTTCAGCGGGAAACACTGAAGAAATCTCAAATTCTGAAAGCTCTTTCAATACGATTCAAGAAGCTTCAAACACTCAAGAACCCTTTCAGCCCTTAAAAGCTGGAGACTATGACCAAGCCTATGACTATTACATCCAAGGTTATTATTTAAAAGCTTTTCGTGAAGCACTCCGACGTGCTGAAAAAAATGATCCTTTTGCACAAACTCTTCTTGCCCGAATTTATATGGAAGGATGTGCTGTTCCTATTGACGGTGCGCGTGCTGCTTTATGGTTTGAACGCGCTGCAAAACAGGGGGAACCCCAAGCACAACTACGCTATGGACTTATGTTGTTCGATGGTCACTTTATAAAACAAAATCAAGAACTTGGTGCGCAATTCATTCAAAAAGCTGTCAAAGCAGGCGTCAAGGAAGCCTATTTTTATTATGGACAACTGCTTCTTTATAAAGCCTCACAGGAAAAACAAGCTCTCCCTGGTGTTTCTTCCCAAAGTCGTGAAAATGAAGCAATAGAGCAAGCCTTAAAATGGTACTTAAAAGGTGCTGCTCTTGGCGATGCTGAAGCGGCTTTTTCTGCTGCAAAAATTCTTTCCTTAGGCACATTAAAGCGACCAAAAGATGATCGCAATGCCCGCAAGCTCATGGAAGTAGCAGCTCAAAACAACCACTTAAAAGCTCAACTTCATTTAGCACAATGGCTTGTACAGGGGCGTGGAGGAGAAACAGATTTTCAGCGTGCTTTTCATTTACTTCACAGAAATGCCGTCAACATGATTGCACCAGCACAGATTTCCCTTGCAAGGCTTTATCGAGATGGCACAGGAACAAAAGGCGATATAATAATGGCAGCGGCATGGTATATGCTCGCAAAGGAAGCAAAAATGCAAGCTCCTGATCTTGAAATAATGCTCCAAGGCATGGACAAGACACAACTAGAAAAAGCGCACAAAGAAGCAATAAAGCTCCTTCCTGTTTTTTAAAATACTCCTCTCTGCTTCAAAAAGATAAAATTTATAGAAATTCCGGGAGATTTTGCTCTGTCCAGGTGCTTTAAGCACTAAAAGCAAAAAGGCTGATTCGAGGTCAGTGTTTTTAGACTCCCGGAATACCAACGCGAGGGCGCTCGCAACCGGCGGGGGCTTTAAAATGCGAGCCAAAAATCTTGATAATGACATTTTCATTGGTAAAGAAAACGCACTGGTATCATTTGCTTAACAAACAATATCCAATAAGCAAAAGAGCTAGACTATCCCGAAAATTCCGCAAGCTCTATTTTTTCATTCTTTTTGCTTGGACGAAAAACACGCCGTCTCTTATAAAAAAACTATTTTTTATTGCCAAGCCTCCGAAATTACTTTACATATTTAAAGGTATTTTTGATCGTATACGCAACGATCAACGGGGATTAAAAACCCTAAGGTCCGATACATAAAAATGAACCCACTCTGTGGGTATCCCGGAATTCCGGGAGATTTTGCTATGTCCAGGTGCTTTAAGCACTAAAAGCAAAATGCTGATTCGGACTCAGTGTTTTTAACTCCCGGAATACCAATGCGAGGGCGCTCGCACTCGGAGGGGGCTTTAAAATGCGAGCCAAAAATCTTGATAATGACATTTTCGTTGGCAAAAAAATTCGTTTGAGACGAAAAATGCTAAAAATGTCTCAAAAAACATTAGGTCAACATTTAGGTGTTACTTTCCAACAAATCCAGAAATATGAAAACGGCTTAAATCGTGTCAGCGCAGGGCGTTTAAAAGAAATTGCCGATATCTTAAATGTTCCACTTGTCTTTTTCTATGCGGACACCTCAGCAAAACAACAGCCCCCATACCCTCATGATGAAATCGCATCAAGTACAGAAGAATACCTGCTGCTCAAAAGATTTAGAGTTCTAACCTCGATAAAACAAAGAGCCATTTTACAATTACTCTCTGATCAAAATGAAAGCTTTTAACATCATAATATAGGGCGCTACACTCTCTATTCTTGACTTGCCTCCCACCCCTCAAAGGACAGAAGCCCCTTCCCTATCCAGTTGGGAAACAATCCGTCTTCTCAGAACAGAACTCTTTTAGCTTCCCATTTTATGTGGTTCATTTCACAAAATTATCCGGACAAGCTCTCCCTCAAATATTCACCACACACTCTCATAAAAACATCACATGTGCAAAGTTTTATGTCTTATAGCACCACACCTCAAACGATAGTATTTTACAGCAAACAGAATAAGCATTCATACGTATTAAAAAAGATAGCCCTCAAAAAGCAATGCTTGAAAATTTTTTTGGTCGATCTGGAACAGAACCTAACGCATCATTTTATAATGGTGATAGAGGACATGATCTTAACATGCAAACGCAAAAATTTGCTTTTTTATCATAATCACTAAAAGCAGCAGTTTATTAAAATATACGCCACCAGAAGCACTTCAAGCAGCCTGTACAGCTGAAACCATTATTCATTGATTAATTAACCGATTGATTAGATACCGATATGTTGTTAATGTGCTATAAGTAAAGTTGCTCTTATTTCTGGAAGAGGAGCTTCGCAAATAAAGAGCAACAATAAGTAAGGGGAATTAAAGATGTTAAAATATTTATTGCTGTCACCGGTTGTGTTGGTGGCTGGTTGCGCATCTGTAGGCAATTATTCATCAAATTATGTTGATCAAAGTCTTACAAAGCGTCAGGCACAATTAGTTGCTAACAAATTTATTAGCGGTAACAAAGGGTTTTTACCACCAGCTACAACCACACTTCTTATAAAGAAAAATAATACAGCAGACAACTTTACTCCTTTATTTATCAATCTGTTGCGACGGAATGGATATAATGTGATCTATACAGATCAACCTCAAAAGCAACAAAACATGGGTGTGAATTTGAGTTATAGAATAAGATTAAATAGTAGCACTATAGTGTCTCTTTTTCAGTATAACGTGAACGGAGAGCCGCGTTCTTATATAAATACTCAGCCCAGATGAACCCGCTATTTAATGTAAACATACTCTATATTTTACACGTAAAGACTTAAAAGCTCTTGCGAAAGGCAAAGAGATTTGCACCTCAATAAAAAACCTCATTTTTAGCCAGAGTGGATAAATTTTATTATAGATTGTGACAATACAAAATAATGTAAATTATAGCTTTGAGATTTAAGAAAAGAAGAATACTAAAAATAATGAAAATGCCCCACACCCTAGTGAATTGTTACGCGAAGATGTAAATGCAAAACTTGGACTATCTGTGATTGAAGCAGCTGAAGAGTTTTCTATATCCCGTGTAGCATTTTCTAGGGGCTTGGTAAAATCCTTATAACGACATTTTCAGTGGCAAATTCATTGGCAAAAAAATTCGTTTGAGACGAAAAATGCTTAAAATGTCTCAAAAAACATTAGGTTAACATTTAGGTGCCACTTTCCAACAAATCCAGAAATATGAAAACGGCTTAAATCGTGTCAGCGCAGGGCGCTTAAAATAAATTGCCGCTATCTCAAATGTTCCACTTTCCTTTTTCTATGCTGATATCTTAACAAAACAACAGCCCCCATACCACCATGATGAAATCGCATCAAGTACAGAAAAATACCTGCTTTTAAAAAAATTTAGAGTCCTAACCTCGATAAAACAAAGAGCCTTTTTACAATTACTCTCTGATCAAAATGAAAGCTAACACCCCGCGATAACACACACCACGCTCTATCCCATGAGACACTCATAATAAACTCCGTATTCACATATTCTTAATTAAAAACACCTCATGGTTTTAGGGAACTTATATCATTACCATCAATTATATCATTGCCATCAATGATGATATTTTACGACACAACGGGATAAATTTCCCCCAAAATTCTAAAAAATTTTTGTGCAAATTTTTAAAAAGCTTGCGTCTGAGCGCTTTTTATGGTCTTGCAAAGAGCTGAAAAGCAAAAATACATAAAGGTCCTTTTTTACTTAAGCTTTTCTCTTTGCAAAAAGCAGGAGAAAGCCCATAAAGAGCACACAGGACCATGAGAGAGCAGCAAGGTTAATCAAAGGGATTTTAGCCCGAAAATAACAAAAGAGCTTGACCGTTAAAGGCAGCAAAGAAAAGCGCCATAAAGACAACAAGAGAGTTCTTTTTGCAAGAATAGAATTGGATAGAAACGATGAAAATTAATGGCAATGAAATTCGCCCTGGTAATGTGATCGAACATCAAGGAAGCTTATGGGTTGCTGTTAAATGCAACGCTGTAAAACCAGGAAAAGGTGGTGCATTTAACCAAGTTGAAATGAAAAATTTGATTGATGGTACAAAACTTAATGAGCGATTTCGCGCTGCTGAGACAGTTGAACGCGTGCGCCTTGAACAAAAAGATTTCACCTTTCTTTATCAACAAGGGGATGCTTTGGTCTTTATGGATTCAGAATCTTATGAACAACTAGAACTTCAAAAGGATTTTGTTGGTGAACGTGCTGCTTTTCTCCAAGATGGGATGACTGTCACAGTTGAACTTTATCAAGAAAAGCCTATTGGCATCTCACTTCCTGATCAAGTTGCTGTCACGATTGCAGAAGCCGATCCTGCCATCAAAGGACAAACGGTTACCTCCTCTTATAAACCCGCCATTCTTGAAAACGGAATTCGTATTCTTGTTCCCCCCTTTATGAATGCTGGTGAACGTATCATTGTAGACACCAATGAGTTGATTTATTTGCGTCGTGCAAATGAAAAAGATAAATAAAGGAATAAAAAATGGCCCATTCTGCAGTCATGAATGTCATGGTGCAAGCTGCAATGAAAGCAGGACGCTCGTTGGTACGTGATTACGGTGAAGTGCAAAATTTGCAAGTGTCTTTGAAAGGACCAGCAGATTATGTCAGCCAAGCAGATCGCAAAGCGGAAAAAATTATTTTCAATGAACTAAGCAAGGCGCGCCCCAAATTTGGTTTTCTGATGGAAGAGTCAGAAGAAATCATTGGAGAAGATTCACAACACCGTTTTATTGTTGACCCTTTAGATGGCACCACAAATTTTCTCCATGGCATTCCTTTTTTTGCTGTTTCCATTGCCTTAGAAAGCCAAGGAAAAATCGTTGGTGGTGTCATTTACAATCCCGTGAATGATGAACTCTTCACCGCAGAACGCGGGTGTGGTGCTTTTTTCAATGACCGCCGCTGTCGCGTTTCTGCTCGACGCAGACTAGAAGATTGTGTCATTGCCACAGGAATGCCTCATTTTGGTCGCCCAAATCATGGAACCTACCTTATTGAATTACGTAATGTGATGGCAGAGGTTGCCGGACTTCGCCGTTTTGGGGCTGCTGCTCTTGATTTAGCTTATGTGGCTGCTGGAAGAACCGATGGCTTTTGGGAAGATAACCTGCAAATTTGGGATATGGCTGCTGGAATACTGATGGTTCGTGAAGCCGGTGGTTTTGTCACCGATAAAGAAGGCGGCAACAATATATTTCGCAAAAAAAATATCATTGCCGGCAATGAACACATTCGCCTAAAATTAGAAAAAACCCTCAAAAAAGGCATTTAAGCCTAAAAAAATCCAGCAGATTACCTCAGCCAAGCAGATCGCAAAGCGGAAAAAATTATTTTAAATGAATTAAGCAAAGCGCACCCCAAATTTGGTTTTCTGATGGAAGAGTCAGAAGAAATCACTGGAGAAGATTCACAACACCGTTTTATTGTTGACCCTTTGAGATGGCACCACAAATTTTCTCCATGGCATTCCTTTTTTTGCTGTTTCCATTGCCTTAGAAAGCCAAGGAAAAATCGTTGGTGGTGTCATTTACAATCCCGTGAGTGATGAACTCTTTACCGCAGAACGCGGGTATGGTGCTTTTTTCAATAACCGACGCTGTCGCGTTTCTGCTCGACGCAGACTGGAAGATTGTGTCATTGCTACAGGCCCATGCCTCATTTTGGTCGCCCAGGTCATGGAACCTATCTTATTGAATTACGCAATATAATGATGGAAGTTACTGGACTGCACTGTCTTAGCGCTGCTCTTGAGTTTATCTTATGGTACCGCGGGAAAAACCGATGGTTTTTGGGAAGATAACCTGCACATTTTTAATAAAACTACCAGCATACTAATGGTTCGCAAAAACGGTGGTTTTGTCACCGATAAAGAAGGTAGCAGCGATATATTTCGCAAAAACACATCATTGCTTGCAATAAACACATTCGCATCAAACTATAAAAAAAACTTCAAAAAAGCATTTAATTCTTACAGTTTTTTACAAAACCCTTAGAACCTTAAACAAACACATGAAGAAAGAGTTTTTAATTTTCTTTACAGAAAACGATAGGAAATAACTGATTAGATAGTGACAAAAAACATCACCACGAACAAAAAATGTACTTGCTATAAGCCCCCACAAAAGCAATCCCCAATAGCTTACCTTATTGACGTTTCTGTTATTCAAATTCCCCTGCAAACAAACTGAAAAAGGCAATAAACACAAATCCCATCATAACCAAACGCCCCAAAAAGCAATTATCGAACCTGAGGCAAAAGCCTCTCCTACTTCTCTTGAGAGATCACTCTCTCCTTTTTGGTAAGAGCTGCTCTACATTACTCTCACTGCTTATCAATATGTTTCACCACCGCGTGTGATAACAGAGGTTTCAGTAAATTCACCGATTCATACAATTGTTATCAGCTTCTTCTTTTCAGCATTATTCTAAAGTATGTATCAAATAGGCATAAGATTTATTGCACTTCAAATAGTTATTTGCGAGAACCGCTGCCTGTATTTCATTCTCAAACTGTTCTTTATTTTTATCAATAGCCTCTTCCAGTGCATTTACCTTTTCATCCCCAAAGATAACTTGTAATTTTGTTTGTGTGGTAAGCTTCTCCCAAAAGATCAATCGGTTATCGCATTTCTCATTTGATGATTTCATCCACTCTTTAACGCCTAATTTGTAAGCTTCTTCAAATGTTGGTATCTTTTCATCAAGGACTAGGTCTTTTTTCTCTTCTTTATCTCTCTCTTTACAAACCTCCATTGCCCTTTCAACCGTAGAGTAACAACAACTTTTATCAAAGGCAATATATCCTTCTTTCACCGTATCAATAAGCATCTTATAGTAAATGAAAGTTTCTCTTGCCGTCTTATAATCACTGGAAACATCATACAATAAGGATAGAAGCTCTCTTTTACAAATGCACAGTACACTACTGTCACCAGGCATACTCCCAAATCCTCCCAGTTTTTTAGCGTTTCATATTCAGTATATTTAGGTATGTCTTCAAAGTAAATTTCCAGAGATGCTAAGTCACGATAGAGCCCTGAAGCTTTATCCTTTTGTTGCTGTTCGTATTCAGCTGTAATCATATCATCAATCATATATAACCACCAATGAAACAACAGCATTGTAGGCTTATAGCGCTTTTTTTTCGTCAAAGGATCCACAAACTTTCGTAATGTGACACCATTCTGTCTCTTGAATCGCACAACTTTAGGATAAGTTTCTTTAAAAATTGGACGCATCATTAATTCATTTATTTTTTTGATATGTTCATCAGTAAATTCTACTTCCAGCGCCTTTTCATAGAGAAAAAATATATCTACATATCCTTGAGCACAAATATCTTGTACCATTGGATGCTGCTGTTTTTTAGATTCATAAGATTCAGAAATGTATCCAATTTTTTTTATCTCTAATATACTCCTTTCCCATTCCTTTACTTCTTCATCCCATTGTTTAATCCATTTTGGCGATATTTTTTGAGTTTTTTTAACAAGCCTTTGTTCCCATTGTGCAATAATATCTTGGTATATCGCGCACTCTCGATCTTTTAGCTGCAGTAATTTTTCAAACTGTTCAAGTTGTTCATTTAATTGCTTTTTCTGATAATTTGCTAACCAAAGACTATAGATTATGCTCCCTATTATAACTATTCCTACTATAACTATGAAAGTATCGTGATCACTCATTCTTGCTTTCTTTTATTTTCACCAATATTTAACGCAGCTCTTTTATCGATTTCTCAATATTGTATCATTATGTGTACATATGATTTGAAAATCACTACATATTATATTTTAATAAAAACAACACACAAAATATAGATATTTTTATTGGTAAAATAAAACAATTTGTATTTAATTGTACTGCTCTAATGATTTATGCACTTTTAAGAAGAGCTTTATAATTCTTAAAATGCACTCCCACAATATTGGTTCAAAGTACTCAAAAGCCTAACACAGCAAAACATGGCTGCGTGCTCACCTTGTTTTATAAAATTGATAAAAAGCGTCTCTCTGCTCATTTATCGGCTCTTTTTTAGTAAAGCGACATCATCATACACTTTCCTAATCCCCTCAATATTACTACAGCCCCTAAAACTTGGGACGCTTCATGAAGAGGACTTATTCTTTCTTTAAGTATTTTTACTTCACGCAATCTTCCCTGCTTGGTATATGCAAGAGACATGGTTTTGACTAATGCAACATAATCAAATTTGAAACGAGAAATTCCATGTAAGATCTTTCATGAAAAACAATGAGTTATCCTTATAAATCAACGTGACAGTGCTGTTATGAAGAGAACTCCTCGCTCATCTTAATAGTCCATAGCGATTTAACTGGATATCGTTTTATATTCTATACACAGAAGTGTCTTTATAAAAATACTTCATCTCAGGCAAAAAAAAAAGAACAGCCTATTAAAAAAGAAAAACATCTCAATGCTTGCCTTTCTTTTTTCCATGAGAGTTTCAAATTGATAAGCCTGTCTGAAAAGAGTGCTGTTTATGCCCTTAAAAATACTGCTCTTGTATCAAGATCACTTACTCAGATGAGAATTGCAGTTTAGCCAAATGCGCATAAACATTATTTTTTTATAATGAGTTGTGTGTTCCTTCTTCCACAAAAGCGCCTTTATCTATCACGAGAATACGATCAGCTTTTAAAATTGTTGCCAAACGATGGGCAATGACCAAGGTTGTACAATTTTGCATCAATCCTTCTAAGGCATTTTGCACTAACTTTTCACTGTTTGCATCTAAAGAAAATGTTGCTTCATCAAGCAGCAACATTTTGATTTATAATAATAATTCATTATTTTATAGGTTGAATGAGAATCCCGAATACCGTAAGATTCTCTCATTTCAAACCTGTTCCATGGTGAACCAATCAAAACCATGTTTTTTGCACGTACCAAGCGGAGAGAGCCCACGTGAATAAAAAACTATTAAGAAAGAACTTAAAATGCCTATAATAAATTATCTCAAGTGCCAAGGGCTGTAGCAACATCCACGAGTTGGCAAATATAATGATGGTGCCGGCTTGCAGTAAGAGGGCTGCATTTCTTAAAATCGCGCGTGCAATACCAATGCGTTGTTTTTGCCCCCCAGAAAGCATGGTACCACGTTCTTCTACTTGCGTATCCAAGCCATCTGGTAAAGCTTGAATAAATTCAAATGCATTGGCCGCTTTAGAAGCGGCCAAAATTTCCTCTCCATGGGTATGTTCAGTTCCAAAAAAGAAGAAAAGTTTACAATTATTTTATTTCAAGTCTTTATACTCTAGGGAAGAAAGGATTTATGCATATATTCAAAATGATTTTTGAATTTAAAAACGCAACCACAATGATTTATAAGTATTTAAGACCCATCTGTTTATGTCGGATGCGTTTTTGAATTAATATTTAAAGTGCACTCTTTGATAGGATAAAAAACTCATCGTTTGCAATCGATTTGTTTAAAACCCTTGTTCCCCATAAAAAGGAGGCTTTTACATGCCAATATTACCAAAACGATTTTTGAATTTAGAAAGACGACCACCACGATCTACGAGTGTTTGGGAGCCACCTGTCCATGCCGGATGCGTTCTTGGATCAATATCTAGATTAAGAGTATCGCCTTCTTTTCCCCAAGTAGAGCGCGTCGTATATTGGGTTCCATCCGTCATAACAACGGTAATTTTATGATAGTTGGGGTGAATATTCGCTTTCATGCGTCAAACCTTTTGCGTTTATAGAATGAAATAGCACTTGCTTGTTTTTTTAAGTGCACTTCCTTTGTCTTTTTGATACATTGATTTAAAGTATTTATTCCTATAACTGAGCACGCATCAAAAAACAAGTGTTCAAGATACATCATTGTATCAAGTGTTACAAATCCAATACAGTGAGCAAAATTTTATGACATTACGTTCTCGTTCAGAAAAATCGACAAAGTCTTCCCCTAAAAAATCTTCATTCTCTTCGCTTGCAATTTTTGTTCCTTATCTTTTGCGCTATCGTTGGTTGTTTATCTTTGCTTTTCTAGCGTTATCTGTTGCTGCTCTAGTCACATTAGCTTTGCCTGTGGCTATCCGCCAAATGTTTGATCATGGGTTTTCTACTTCAAGCCATGGACATATCAATTTTTACTTTGGAATTTTGTTTATCTTAGCCTTGTTTCTCGCATTTGCTTCAGCAGCCCGTTATTACTGTGTTATCACCTTAGGAGAACGGATTGTTGCCGATTTACGGCGTGATGTGTTTGTCCATATTATGAAACTCTCTCCTGCTTTTTTTGATCGGTCACATTCAGGAGAGATTGTTTCAAGGCTTCTAACAGATACCACACAAATAAAATTAGCTGTGGGCTCTACCGCCTCTACCGCTTTGCGTCAGCTGATTATCGTGATCGGAGCCGTCGTAATGATGGTGATCACCAATGCTAAATTGTCTTTGTTGGTTTTAGCTGCTATTCCTGTTGTGGCCATTCCCTTGGTAGTCTTTGGACGTAAAGTTCGCTCTCGTACCCGCGCGGCGCAAGATCGTCTCGCAGATGCCAATGCTGTTGCTACAGAGCAGGTAAGTGCTATTCGCACTGTGCAAGCTTTTACCGCTGAAAAACTCGTTACAATACGTTTTTCACAATTGATAGAACGTGCTTTTCAAACAGCACGTGCTTCTGTAATCTTGCGCTCCTTTTTTACGGGGTTTGCAATTTTTTTGGTTTTTAGCAGTGTGGTTGCTGTTTTATGGATTGGATCGCGCGATGTTTTGAATGGAACGATGACAGGAGGGACATTAGGGCAATTTGTCCTTTATGCGGTTTTTGGAGCTTCTACTTTTGCGCAATTATCGGAACTGGGAGCAGAATTAATCCAAGCAGCCGGCGCTGCTGAACGGCTTGCCGAATTGTTACAAGAACAACCTACTATTGTAGCTCCTAAAAATGCTTTATCATTAGAGCAACCTGTTCGAGGTGAACTTGTTTTTGATCAGGTTGATTTTACCTATCCTTCTAGACCACAAGAGAAGGTTTTACGCTCGCTTTCATTTTCTGTAAAAGCAGGCGAAACGGTTGCTTTTGTTGGGGCTTCCGGAGCAGGAAAAAGCAGCATTTTTTCTTTGATCCTTCGTTTTTATGACCCGACAAATGGAACAATTCGGTTGGATGGCATAGAAATTAATCGCCTTTCTTTACAAGATTTACGCAGTGCAATTTCCTATGTTCCACAAGATGTTGCTATTTTTGATGGAACATTGCGTGATAATATTATTTTTGGAACTGAAAATACCCATGAAGAGGAAATCCTTGCTGCCGCTAAAGCGGCTAATGCACTTGAATTTATTCACGCTTTACCAGATGGCTTGGATACGCAAGTAGGAGAACGCGGTACCATGCTTTCTGGGGGACAAAAACAACGCATTGGTATTGCGCGGGCAATTTTAAGAAATGCACCCCTGTTACTACTTGACGAAGCAACATCTGCTTTAGATGCAAACAGTGAAAAGTTGGTGCAAGACGCTTTAGAAGGGTTGATGCAAAATCGAACAACATTGGTCATTGCGCATCGTTTGGCAACAATTTTAAAAGCAGATCGCATTCTTGTGATGGATAAAGGCGCCCTTGTGGAAGAAGGAACCCATGCCGAACTTGTGGCAAAAAATGGCGTTTATGCTTACCTCGCAAAACTCCAATTTTCGCCTGAGTAAGTGATCTTGATACAAGAGCAGTATCTTTAAGGGCATAAACAGCACTCTTTTCAGACAGGCTTATCAATTTAAATCTCTCATGGAAAAAAGAAAAGCAAGCATTGAGATGTTTTTCTTTTTTCTGCGCAAGATGGAGTATTTTTATAAAGACACTTCTGTGTACAGAATATAAAATGATACCAAGTTAATCGCTATGGGCTATTAAGATGTGCAAGGAGTTCTCTTCATAACAGCACTGTCACGTTGATTTATAAGGATAATTCATTGTTTTTCATGAAAGATCATGAATACCATAGGATTTTCTCATGTCAAACCCTCATAGTGAGTCAAACAAAATCTCTTGGCTTGCTCATCACAAGCAGAGTTGGTGTGTGGAGTAAAACGGTACAAGAAAGAGGTAAAATACCTCCCTTGCCCCTTTACGTTCTAAGGGCTGTCAAAACATTGGGGCGCTGACAAAAGAGTATACGCTGGCAAAAAGTATAATAGGTGCTCGCTTGCTGAAACCCTTATGCGGCTCACTTGATAGGCTCTAGGGACACAAGCACTACCCTAAAGACTGACCACACTCTTTAAAAAAACTGAATATGAAAATTTTTTCATGCCCTCTCTCACCGCTCTAAACAATAGTGTTTACCGAAAATCATGACAAATTGTAATTCACAAATACGCTTCTCTCTATTGCAAGAATATCCTTTTATTCTCTTTCAAACACACGAACACTTTTTGAATATTGTTTGCAGATTCATATTATTGAAAAAGAGCAAAGACTTTTTTAGCACTTTTGGGCTTCTTATAACTTTGTGAGAGCACATGAGCAACAGCTTTTATAATAAACCGGCTTTTGGCAAAATTGTAAAATTTTATCAAATTTATTGTTTGTAAATATCACCACGACCACTGTTCTGCTCTTGCAGACACCGCAACCTCAAAACACCGTTCTCTTTGCTCATAAATTGTCTCTCCAGCCCTCTCTTTCAGGCATAGCCCATAAAAATAAGGATAGAGTACTTCGATTGAACACCGTCTTCTCACCCCCTCCAAGCCCCATATATTTTACAGCCCTCAACTTTATAGCACCCCCTATCATGCTTTAAGAAGGCACATTAACGATGATAAGAACATATACAAAGAAGATATATCTTTAGGGTATTTATGTTTAAAAGCTTGCACTAAATCATAATTTTTTTGTATAGCGAGCCAAGCATATGCAGAACTGACACCCTAACCATTTCAAACCATTCAACTGTTTCAGGAACAGATAAGCCAAGTTTTACGATTATATCTTCAACCACGAATTCACCAAAATGCAGCGGTTTTTCCATCATTTTTTAGCGCTCCCTCTTCAGTGATCCTCTAGATAATTAACTCATTCAGCATCTATACCAGAAAAGCGAAATATTACATGCTAATTTTCCTTTACATTCATTAGCCAAGCCCCCTCAAAATGACCTTTTAGTGAATAGAGCTAAAAGGATAAGTCTTCAAAACCATTTGGTGAGATAGCTATATCAAGAGCACCTAAAATACGCCTTAGTTTCTAAGATAGGCAACTTCCCCCCTTTATCGTATCAGTCTTGTAGAACTTTAAACCCTTTATGTTTAAATCAATAAATCATAATTGGATTATATTGCATAAAGATGCTTTTTCTCATTTTTCCATTTAACACACGATAAGTTACCATTTAGGCACGATGAGAAGCTTGCCCTTTATATCATGATTTCAGAACCGCATGAGAAGAATAAAAGATGATGTGGCTTAATAAGAGAGTTTGTTCATAAGCCGTTTGGGTGTCTTAATCAAGGATGCCGTTAGGCGCGCACCGCCCTTGTAAAGGGTTGCCTTGAGGCTTAAGGACCCAAGGCTTTTTAGTCCCTTCATTAAAAACGCGGGTCTGATGTCATTATTTTGGAGAGCGATTATGAAGAATTTGAGAGGCAGACAGCCTCTCATTTTGATTTGTATGCAAACGAATTGCACTCTATTTATTCAGGGAGAATAAGAACATACCCAGGAGGTGCTAAACGGAACAAGAGAGCGTCGTAACCCCACATAGCATACATGCAGCAAATAGAAAAAACGCCTTCACCAATTGCTAAGATTAATGTGAGCGATATACCGGCTTCATCTGCTGTTGCTTCGCGGCGTTGTAAGTAGTATCCGACAAAAAAGAAAAAGCACGCTAATCCACTCGCACCCGAAAAGAAGCTTAGTATGGCATGAACCGGTCCACGTATGTTGAACAGGATAAGAAAAATTGTGAAAGTAAATACTGCAAAGATCCCTTCGAATACCCCACGCACCATATTGCACAATTTTCGCATCATAATTGCAGAAAAGCTCTGTTCTGCGTATCGATTTTTTCTTTTGATGCTTGTATTCTTAGAAGATATACTGTTATTTTTAGAAGATATACCGTCCACAACTCCCCCCGTTTTAAGCCAAGATGCTATGAAGTTAGACATTTGTAATTATATCATCAAAAAATACAAGAAAAATTTATCCATTTTAACGAAAAAATAGGTGTTTTATTGAGGTGCAAATCTATTTTCTTTCGCAAGAGTTATTCAATTCGTTCGCCAATAGAAAAACTACCCCCATTGAAGAGGAAGCTATCCTGACGCAGAAAAGCTTCATAAGCTGTATTCCAATCCGCTCAGAAATCGCAACTCTCTAATCTACCCGCTTAATCCACCTTTGAAACTGCAATCAAATAAATTCTGCTGATGACAAGTAATGATAACATGAAAAAGAAAAAATATCATAATATCAAACTCTTCAATACAGTATGAGCTTTATGATTTTCACTCAAAAAGCAAGTGCCCACCCATGAACGACACCATACTAAAGTGCTGTGCATTCACAAATTTCCTAGCATTATCTCCCCTTCTCGAAATTGCACCTCTCCCGCAATCTTATCTCTCGATAGCACCCATTAAAGACTTTTAAAAGGTCCAAGGAAAAAACTCTCTGAGAAAGCTTTCAAGCCTAAAATGCCCCCGCCATTTTTATCATGATGAGGGCACCTAAAATCACGCAGAAACATGCAAAATCTCCCCGCATTTAAGAACAGAGCTTGTGCTTCAATCGCACGCTTTTTCTTGTTCTTTTGTCCATTGTCCCAAAGCCGCAAGATGGTTCATCCGAGCGCGATGACGAAATGCCTTCTGTGCAACAGCAATATTTTCATCTTTTCCTGCCCATGCTTTTAAGGCAGCTGCTTGCAATGCGCGTCCATAGGAAAAGGTCAATTTCCAAGGCAATACGCCCAAAGAATTCATAGCAGATAAATGCGCCGTTGCTTCCTGATCAGACTGCCCTCCAGAAAGAAAAGCAATTCCGGGAACAGCGGCAGGAACAGTCTGTTTAAGCACTTGGACGGTCTTTTCAGCAACTTCTTCAACAGAAGCCTTGCGAGCATCCTTTCCATCAATCACCATATTGGGCTTTAAAATCATCCCCTCCAAAAGAACACGAGCTTCAAACAATTCTTTAAAGACAGCTTGCAAAACAGTGCGTGTCACCTCAAAGCAGCGTGTGATTGAATGCCCACACGATGATCCATCCATCAACACTTCCGGCTCAACAATGGGCACAATATTGAACTCCTGACATAAGGCAGCATAGCGTGCAAGAGCTTGTGCATTTTGTCTTATGGCGCCTCTTGTTGGCAAAGTGTGTTCATCAATAGCAATTACCGCACGCCATTTAGCAAAACGTGCTCCCAAAGCATAATAATCTTTTAGCCGCTCACGAAGACCATCCAACCCTTCGGTAATTGTCTCTTGGGGAAAAGCCGCCAAGGGTTTTGCACCGGTATCAACTTTAATGCCTGGCAAAGCGCCTGAATCCCGAATAAGATCCGTCAACATTTTCCCAGTTGATGCTTTTTGCCGAATGGTTTCATCAAATAAAATAACCCCAGAGATGGCGTTTTCCATCGCTTCTTTTGTACTAAAAAGCATTTCACGATAAGCACGGCGCTTATCTTCATTGGATTCAACACCAATGCTTTCAAAACGCTTTCCAATGGTCGCCGTACTTTCATCTGCCGCCAAAATACCTTTACCCGCATGCACCAAAGCAAGTGCAATATCTTCAAGCCGTTCATTCATAAAAAAATTCCTCTTTATTTTGTCTTAATTTCTAAAAATGCGCAACACTATCAAAAACACTCTACACGACTGTATAATTTTTCTTTAACCTTCCCCTCCAAAGAAGCCCTTTAAGCCTGCATGAGGGCAAGAATACCAGGAAGAGTCTTTCCTTCCATCCATTCCAAAAAAGCTCCTCCAGCAGTCGAAAGATAAGTAAAATCATTGGCAACACCGGCATGATTAAGGGCAAAAACCGTATCGCCCCCTCCGGCAATTGAAACCAACTTTCCCGTCAAACTACGTTCTGCTGCATGGCGTGCAACGGCAATGGTTCCCTTATCAAAAGGAGACATCTCAAAAACACCAAGGGGTCCATTCCACACAAGAGTAGCAGCTTCATCTATCGCAGTATTGATATGCGCAATAGAGCGCGTCCCAATATCCAATATCATGCCATCTTGTGGAATATCTTCAATGTCATAAAGACGATGCGGTGCATCTTTTTCAAAACGAAATCCAACGACAGCATCCTGAGGGAGCAGAAGCGTACAGTGACACTCTTGCGCTTTTTTAATAATTTTTTTTATCGTTTCCATCAATGCATGTTCACACAGAGACTTTCCTACATGGATACCTTGCGCAGCTAAAAAACTGTTAGCCATCCCCCCACCAATAATTAAGGAGTCAACTTTTTCCACCAAATGATTGAGCACAAAAAGCTTACTAGAAACCTTTGCTCCTCCCACAAGAGCAACCACAGGACGTGCTGGATTGCCAAGTCCTTTTTCTAATGCCTGCAATTCACCTTGCAAAGAGCGTCCTGCATAAGAAGGCAACAAATGCGTTATTCCCTCCACCGAAGCATGGGCACGATGAGAAACTGAAAAAGCATCATTGACATAGAGATCTCCATTATGAGCCAAAGCTTCTGCAAAAGAACAATCATTCTTTTCTTCACCAGCATAAAAACGAACATTTTCAAGCAGTAAAACACCACCATTTTGTAATGACTCAACTGCAACCTGCACCGCCGAACCGATACAGTCAGGAGCAAAAGCAACCGGCTGATTAATGATCTTTTCCAGCACTTGCACAACAGGACGGAGTGAAAACTCTTGCTCTACCTTTCCTTTGGGGCGACCACAATGAGAAAGCAGAATAAGTTTAGCACCACGCTTTTGTAGCTCAACGAGTGTCTCTTTATGTCGTACAAGACGCGTCTCATCGCATACCTTACCTTGCGCCATAGGAACATTAAAATCTACGCGCACCAGAACACGTTTACCCAAAACATCAACATCATCAAGTGTACGAAACCCCATCACTGCTTCCTCTTCACTTTCCATTGTTTCAAATAAAAACGCATCCAACAACCCTGCCCACTTTTCTTTCCACTTATCCCCCCCTCTTTGCTTTTACAAGAGATCCACGACAGCCCATCTCTCACCCTCTGTTTGAAAAGCCAAAGCTTTTATCGTCAAATGTACAAAAGCCCACCATTGCTCTTAATCTTCATATTCCATTGTGGCAAACAAATGCATTGGCTCAACTTGATCTCTATTAAAGCTTCCTTTTACTTCTAGGAAAAAGAGTTTACATCTCCTGTTTTCTAACGTTTTCTCAAAGGGTATCTCGTTCAGATCTTACTTTTTAAAGTTTACTCTTTCATTCATCTTTTAAAAGCACGTATTGACACAGTATTAAAACAAAATACATCATCAATGTTTCAATAGCCTCTTCTCTCTAGCGCATGAGAACAACAGCCTCTATCTGTTTTTCTCAAAATTGCACAAAAATGAGACTTTTCCCTATAAAAAGAGGACCCTGAGGTCCTCTTATATTGTCTTAGCAAAAGCCACAGCCGTATCACTCATACGGTTAGAAAAGCCCCATTCATTATCATACCAAACCAGAACGCGACAGAGCTTACCATCAATCACTTTGGTTTGATCATTGTGGAAAATAGCTGAATGAGGATTATGATTAAAATCACAACTCACGAGTTTCTCTTCTGTAGTGTCCAAAACACCCTTCAAAGAACCTTGTGCAGCAGTAGCAATAGCTGTATTAATTTCTTCGATTGTTGTGGAACGCTTAGCGATAAATGTCAAATCAACCACAGAAACATTAGGGGTCGGAACACGAATCGATACACCATCAAGCAATCCCTTTAATTCTGGCAAAACCAATCCCACAGCTTTTGCCGCTCCTGTTGAGGTAGGAATCATAGAAAGAGCTGCCGCACGTGCACGATAAAGGTCCCGATGCATTGTATCCAATACAGGTTGATCACCCGTATAAGAATGGATTGTTGTCATAAAGCCCTTTTCAATGCCCACCGTGTTGTGTAAAACTTGTGCAACAGGCGCCAAACAATTGGTTGTACAAGAAGCATTTGAAACAACGCGATGCTCGCTGCTTAAAGATTGATGATTAACCCCATAGACGACCGTAAGATCTGCTCCTTCAGAAGGCGCAGAAATAAGAACACGCTTTGCCCCCGCATCTAAATGAGCACTTGCTTTATCACGCGCAGTAAAAATACCCGTACATTCCAAAGCAATATCGATATCCAAATCTTTCCAAGGCAATTGAGCAGGATCACGCTCTGCGCATACCTTTATTAAACCACCTCCCACATCAATAGCATCCCCTACCACCTTAACGATCCCAGGGAAACGCCCATGAACTGAATCATAGCGTAATAAATGGGCATTTGTTTCCACCGATCCCAAATCATTAATTGCAACCACTTCAATATCTTGTCGTCCACTTTCCACAAGCGCACGTAAAATATTGCGACCAATACGACCAAACCCATTAATTGCAACACGAACTGTCATTTCACATGTTTCCTCATCAATTTTTAAAAGCACAACATTTAAAACACAATAAATGGGTATTTCACCAATCCAAAATCATTAATTCCCACAATGTCAATATCTTGATCACTCACTCACTTATCCACAATAATGCACAAGATCATCCACAGCACTGCACAGAATATGATGCCCTACAATCACCCCATTCATGACAACACAAGCTGTCACTTTGTCTTTTCCTCTTTGATCTTTTCCAGCTCTTTTTCAACGGTGGCAACGACATTTTCCCAAGTAATACCAAAATGCGCATAAAGGGCATCAATTGTTCCACTTGCCCCAAAGCCCTCCATACCAATAAACACACCATCACAGCCAATAAAACGATCCCATCCTTGGGCGACAGCAGCTTCAATGGCAATTTTAATCGGTGCATCTCCAATGAGAGCACGCTGATAGGAGAGAGATTGTTGAGAAAAAAGTTCAAAACAAGGCACAGAAACCACACGCGTTGGGATGCCTTTTTCTTCTAACACCGCATGTGCCTCCACTGCAATTTGCAATTCTGAACCAGAAGCAAACAGCGTCACTTGTGCATCATCGCTAGCTGTTAGGAATTCATAAGCACCAAGCATACAGAGATTTTCTTCTTCATACTCTTGACGCAAAAGCGGTAGATTTTGTCGACTTAAAGCCAAGGTAGAAGGCGTCCCGCATGCTTTCAAAGCCAATTGCCAACACTCAACTGTCTCCATAGCATCGGCAGGACGGAACACAAAATGATTAGGCATTGCACGCAGGCAAGCCAAATGCTCTACGGGTTGATGGGTCGGACCATCTTCACCAAGACCAATAGAATCATGAGTCATGACATAAATCACCCGCAACCCCATGAGAGAAGACAAACGCATAGCAGGACGCATATAGTCAGAAAAGCATAAAAAGGTTCCCCCATAAGGAATAAAGCCGCCATAAAGGGCAAGACCATTCATCACAGCTCCCATTGCATGTTCGCGAATTCCATAATGCAGATAGCGCCCTGAAAAATCTTCAGCAGAGATACTTTTCATCTGGCTGCTTTTTGTATTATTAGATCCGGTTAAATCAGCCGAACCACCAATAGTCTCAACAACGACCTCATTGATCACTTCAAGAGCCATTTCCGAAGCTTTACGCGTAGCAACAACGGGGCGCTCTTCAACCAATTTCTGTTTATAAGTATCAATAGCGCCATCAAATCCGCCCACGAGATCGCCCCGCATCAATCTTTCAAACTCCACACGCTCTGAGACAGGAAGATCAGCAAATTTTTCTTCCCATTTTTGGCGTTTTTTAGCAGCATTGAGACTAGCCAAGCGCCAATTATCGAGAATATCGGCTGGAATAACGAAAGGCTCAGCATCCCACCCTAACGCGATACGGGTTTCAGTGATTTCTCGTGCGCCCAAAGGGGCTCCATGAATTTTATTGGTACCCGCTTTATTGGGTGCTCCAAAGCCAATTGTTGTTTTACAAGCGATCAAAGTTGGTTTATCGGAATTTTGTGCCGCCTCAATAGCTCGCGCAATTGCTGCTTGATCATGCCCATTGACTTTATGTGTCTCCCAACCAGATGCCTTAAAACGCGCAATCTGATCTGTACTGTCAGCAAGGGAAATCTTTCCATCGATAGAAATATTATTATCGTCCCACAACACAATAAGCTTATTGAGTTTCAAATGACCGGCAAGGGAAAGTGCTTCTTGAGATATCCCTTCCATAAGGCATCCATCGCCCACCAACGCATAAGTGTAATGGTTGATAAGATCACCAAAACGGGCATTTTGCAAACGCTCTCCAAGAGCCATCCCCACGGCATTAGCCAATCCTTGTCCGAGAGGACCAGTCGTTGTTTCGATTCCTGCCACATGCCCATATTCTGGATGCCCAGCAAGCTTTGCTCCTAATTGGCGAAAATTTTTGAGATCTTCAATGCCAATATCTTCATAACCAGAAAGATACAAGAGAGCATAAAGCAACATAGACCCATGTCCTGCTGATAACACAAAACGATCACGGTTAGGCCAGCGAGGTTTTTTGGGGTCATGAGCAAGGAATCTTGTATAAAGAACCGTAGCAATATCGGCTGCTCCCATTGGCAAGCCCGGATGACCAGAATTTGCTTTTTCAATCGCATCAATAGCAAGAAAACGGATAGCATTGGCCATCTGATTCTGTTGGTGGGTGTTTGTCATGAATAATCGACCATTTCGTTAAATACGTTATTCTGTTGCTTTTTCCGTATTCTCTTAAAATTCTCAAGAAATACTATTTTCTAACCATTAGCGTGAGACTTTTTGCCACCACTTCAATAATATTAATAACATTCCCCTCACGCGTTCTGTATATCCATGTCATTTATGCCAATACGCGCAAAAAATCCAGCTTTTAATTTATATCTATCCCCTGCTTTGCTTGCTAAAATATCCTACATACTTAAAAATAAAATGCACACAATACAAGAGTGAAAGTGATTCGTTTTTGCATAACACATTGATAAAGGATACAATTACCCAAAGGATAAAAGCAATGAACCAAGAGACTACAGTTCTACAAGATGCTTTAGAGCACCTAGAAAAGGCACTTAGAACTTTAGAGATCACCATAATAAACCGCAATGCCGTTATTGATAAAAATAACGAATGGGAAGAAGAAATCCAACGAATGAATGCTGACCGCAGCCATCTTGCCCAAGCGCTTGACAAAGCTGAAGCCCAAATTGAACGCTTAGAGTCCGTAAACAAAGAAGTTTCCAAACGTCTTATTAAAGCAATGGAAACAATTCGTGTTGTCATTGATAGATAAAGGTTTGAATGTATGGAAACTGTTTCCGTTACCATTGATGGTAAAGTTTATCGCATGGCTTGTGACAAAGGACAAGAACGTCGTCTTATTGCGCTTGCTGCTCAATTGGATCAATATATCACACATTTAAAGAACAATTTTGGTGAAATTGGCGACCATCGTTTATCGGTTATGGCTGGCATAATGATTATTGATGAAATGGAAGAAATAAAACGAGAAAATAAAAAATTACAAGAAGACTACAATACTCTTTTACGACTCCACAACGAAAGAGACCGTACCATGGGGAAAATTATGCGTGACACCACACAACGCATTGAAAATCTCACCAACCAATTGCTCAAAGATGATCAAAACTGCACAAACCTTCAAGAACAAGAACAGGAACAGGAAGATTTCTAAAAATTACATCAGCGCGTAATAAACCAGAGATTTGACTTGTCCGCCACATCTCACAGGATAAAAATTCTTAAACCCACACCAGTGTGTAAACAGTCTGGTTTTTTATAGGAAGGATTCCAGCTACTCACGACTTATGGGATTAACTTAAACCTCAACAAGAAAGCCCTACCCTGAATATTTCACCTCCGCACAAACGCTTCCTATATCAAGGAGGCTGCCTTATATCACCACATTTCAAATGAGATGTCTTTTAACCGCGCAATAAGATAACAAAATCAACATCATTGTAAAAAAATCATATAAATGACAACAGCAACAAACAAATAAAGCACCCTTCGAAAAAAAGAGCTATATTCATGTTCCCTATGAATGCATGCCCAAAAATCCTTGCCCCTTAGATAATATTAAGCAGATTCAATATATATTAAAAAAATAACCTTATCTATTATACCGTAAAACACCGCTATTTGATACTATAAGCACCATGGAGTCTTTGCACCTGAGATATCCATCCGATGAAACCCACCGAAAAGAACCGTATCATTTATAAACCAGCGTGAACTTTAGTATTTTCATCCTTTAGAGCAGGAAAAAAGTCAAACCCGAAGAGTATGTTAATCTCATACAACCTCAAACATCATAAACAACAATAATAGCTCTTGAAAACATCCTCTACCGCTATTTTTATCCTTATAACAAACAAACAATTCATCCATACCTCTCTCCCCACCCCTCAAAATCTCCAAGCTTAATAAAAGAAAGAGCAAGTCGGCATCATCATTATAGTCAGCCCTCAGTATTGCGATAGCCCCCTTGGCTCGTAAAACGATTCATAAGAGGGACGCCTTTCTTGTACAGCTTTTTCCCATAAAACCCACCCGCTTATGACGTACAAGCAAAGAGTTATGATTAACAAAACATAAATAAATTTAAGAGAATCTTACGGAATTCGGGGTTCTAATTCAAGTTTAATAACGATAAATTATCATTATAAATCAATATGTTGTAAATGATTCGACAAGGCATATTTTAAAAACACATTCACCCATCACTTTTTCTCATAACATACCAGTACGATTTTTTAGGCACATAATTTTAATTTTATTCAATTCTGTTTGCAAAAGTTTAAAATGGGAAAAATTTCAAGGCTCTTATCCAAAAAGCGAAAGAATGAACTCTCAATTATCAATAAACATCTCGCTCGTATAAACATCAATAAAGCATCCCCAATCTGTCTCAATGAAATAAAAGGGGGGCTCCCATTAAATGCCCTACCGTAAAAGCAGCTTCCTCAGAACTAAAACAAAATCAACAGACCAATATCACCGCATCTGCTTCCATCCCCAAACTGGACGACCTAACGCAATACCTTTCTATCTTACGATAGAAGATATAAAGAATAATGGGTCTATGGAGGCATTCACAAGAGGCGCACACCCGTTGTTTTTAAAGCCTGTTCAAAGGCGCATGAAAAAACACCATGCGTAAACGGCTCAAATCCCTTTCGTTCCATCTTGAGAGACAGAAGCAATACGCAAGAGATTTGTCGCACCGGGCGTTCCAAGAGGAACCCCAGCTGTCACAAGGAAGCGATCTCCCCCTTTGCAAAAGCCTTCCTGAAATGCAATCGCTGCTGCTCGATCAACCATATCTTCTAAACTCCGTGCATCTTGCGTGACCACACAATGAAGCCCCCAAACTAAAGCCAAACGCCTTGCTGTTTCCACAATGGGCGATAAAGCAATAATGGGTCTATTAGGGCGTTCACGAGAGGCGCGCACCCCCGTTGTTCCTGAAGCCGTATAGGCAATGATAGCGGATAGTGCAAGTGTTTCAGCAATCTGACGCGCAGCAAGAGAAATCGCATCCGTTCCTGTTGATTCTGGTGCTGGATGTTGTGCCCCAACCTGAGCGGCATAAGTGTGATCTTGTTCGATTTGCCGCGCGATTCGATCCATCATAAGCACAGCTTCTTCAGGATAACGACCAGAAGCAGATTCAGCAGACAACATCACCGCATCTGTTCCTGCATAAACTGCTGTAGCAACATCTGACACCTCTGCGCGTGTCGGAACAGAAGATGTGATCATTGATTCAAGCATTTGTGTTGCCACCACAACAGGCTTTCCTGCTAAACGACAAGCTTTTATGAGCTCCATCTGAAGTGCAGGGACCTTTTCCAAAGGCATTTCCACTCCGAGATCACCCCGTGCAATCATAATGCCATCAGATACATCAATAATTTTCTCTATATGCTCCAAGGCTTGAGGCTTTTCGATTTTAGCCATCAAAGACACCTTACTTTTCGTCAACTGACGCACCGCCATAATATCTTCTGGACGTTGAATAAAAGAAAGAGCAACCCAATCAACAGGCTGCTGTAAAAGAGCCTGAAGATCCTCCTTATCTTTTGACGTCATCGAATCAAAAGGCAAAATTGTATCGGGAAAACTGACACCCTTTCGATCAGAAATACGGGTTCCAGCAACCACGCGACACTGTACAGAATGACCATCACAAACTTGCGCACGCAGTTCCACCCTTCCATCATCAATCAACAACCGATCCCCTGGTTTAACAGCCGAAAATACATCCTCATGAGGGAAAAAAACACGCTGTGCATCACCAAAAACATCGCGATTATCTAACGTAAAGCTTTGCCCAACACGCAAATCTTCTTGACCCTTAGCAAAACGCCCCACACGCAGTTTTGGCCCCTGAAGATCCACCAAAATACCAATGGGGCGTCGAACTGTTTTTTCAACTTCTCGTATAGACTCGACCAAATCACCCAGCATATCACGATCAGTATGGCTCATATTAAGACGAAAAACGTCTGCCCCTGCCCTAAAAAGCTTTTCAATCATCAAACGAGAAAAAGAAGAAGGACCAAGAGTCGCAATAATTTTTACTTTACGTGCACGTTTCACGGTGGAGAATTTCCTGAAAGAGAAGGTATAACTGTATTGTTTAACAAAGACTCATCCGTCAACTGTACCATCCAACTGGTTTGATTTCCGGTATCGATCTCTTTAAATTCAGCCTTTTGATATCCTCGAGGGAAACAATCATGAACCCCTTGAATAGTAAATTGGCTATCTTGTACACACATGGTCACAGAGCCTGCCCAGTTCCCTTTTTTTTGTGCCCCTTCCGCATAAAAATAATAAAACCGTGAAGCAAGAGGCCCCTCAATTAAAGTTTTACATTCCGTCACTGGTACCGTCCACCAGCCTTCGCTCACCCACCCTGAAAATGTACGATATCCAAGAGCAACCCCTACAGACTGTTGGGTTGTATTACAAACCCTAAAGTCAGCTTTTGCAAAAACAACAAGGGGAAACAAGAGCAAAATGCTCAAAAGAAAAACTTTTAATCCTTTCTGAAGCACCCAATATCGTTTTTTTAAAATCACAAAACTTCCTCTATAATGCCAAATTCTCAAAACAAATTACACATTTCTTTTTTTAAAGCTTTTCAAATCTAAAACGTATATTTTTATATTTTTCTTTTTATAGCCCTTTTATCAATGCATATATCTTAAAAATTTTACAAAATATTTAAAGTCAATTTGTAAAAAAAACTGTGTAGCTTGACTTACTTTTTATTTTCAAGCTTTTTTAACATAAATTCGTCGTCGAAAAACAACTTAAATATATAACTTGGAGAAAAATACAATGAACGATACAGTAACCGATCAAACACACGCTATATCCGTAAACCAATTACGCTCTTTTATCGAACGTATTGAACGACTAGAAGAAGAGAAAAAAACCATTTCTGATGATATTAAAGACGTTTACACTGAACTTAAAGGCTCTGGTTTTGATAGTAAAGCTGTTCGAAGCATTATACGGCTGCGTAAAAAAGAAGAACATGAACGAATGGAAGAAGAAGCAATCATTGAGCTATATAAAAATGCGCTTGGTATGAATTAAAGCCATTGATAACATTGGAAATTTTCTTAAGAAAAGAAAATACAAAAAACAAATGAATGTATAAAAATTTCACCCAAACAATAAGCCGTTTGTGTAACTTGTAACGAGACTATCGGTCACAGAATACATAATATTGCAACAGCCCTCACATTTAAAAGGATTTATACAGAGAATTTTTATTCTTGTTCTTCAATAATTTTTATCCACATAAACCCTCACTTGTATGCCAACCTATGCCAACTCAGTTTGTGATGTGCAAGAGAGGTGTTTTTTATGATTAAACATCAATAAATTTGAAGTGAGAAAGTCTTCCGATATTGAGGACTCTCTTCAAATTAAAAAAATGAGTTATGATGATAAATCAATTTCTTATCTACGAAAAGAAACATATAAAAATAGTCAGCAGTTGAAATCCGCTAAACGAGAATCTGAACTGTTTACAAAAGAAGAGGTGGTTAAAGATCTTAGTCTTTTAGGATAGGGAAAAATTCAGCATATTTACACATTTGATAAAAAGACCCTTAACAAAACTTTATTCGAATCTATTAACGGACTCATAAAGATCATTGATTCGAGAGGTTAGAATGTGATCTTTCCATTTTCCAGAAATCATCAAATAGTCTTTGGCATAGCCTTCTTTTTCAAAATGAAGGCGTTTTAATAAACGTTCGCTTTTTATGTTCTCAGGTCTATAATTTGCCATCACTCTATGTAGATGATAAACATGAAAGATATGGCGTATTAGAGCCGATAAACTCTCAAACATGAGACCTTTGCCTTGTTGTTTTTCATCAAGAGAAAAACCAAGATGACAGGCTTGAAAAACACCCCGAACCACATTTGTAAAATTCACAACACCGATGACTGTGTTTTCATTTTTTAATCGTACAGCATATCGGTATGCTTGTCCCTGTGCGCTTTCATAAGCAAATGCATTGGCTCGTGTTTCCCAAGCTGTTAGGCTGTGGTAACCATCAGATCTAACAGGTTCAAAAGGACGCAGATGATTCGCATTACGGAGGAAATAAGAAGACAGTTCAGCTGCATCTTCTAAACTGATCAATGTGGAAATTGTTCGCTTTGTTTTAATTGCCATCATTTCCTCCTCCTAGACAATGTTACAATAACACGTTGATTTATCCTATAAAATCATCATTTTTAAACTTAAATTATAACATCAAATACAGTAAGCTTTCCTCATCACAACACTTCTTACGTTAGAATTAATGAGGATCATTTGCTTTTCCATCATAAGCGGGGGTGGTGTATTTAGGATATAAGGTAAAGACAAGGGCATGTTTCTTATGAATGCTCTCAAATTCCAAGGGGCGCTATAGCAACATTGGGGACTGGCAAGGTATGCAATGGAACTGGCATATTTCCATATACGAAATTTTGAAAAAACTCACGGCAAAGGTAGTTTTGTTTCTTTGCCTTGTAAGCTCAGAGCATGTTTGTTTTGCGCTATCATATCACTGTCCCCCCATATACAAATCCTAATGACCATCGCCTTGAGATGCTATATGTTACAGTGCAATCTAAAAAGTCTCTGCCATAACTCGTCAACAACACTGTTCCCGCTAAATCAGCCACAAACTCTTGTAACAAATTAAAGAAAAGCGATGATGCAATACGAATTAAAATGTTTAGATATTAATATCTGAAACATTACCGTGAACACGCTTCCATTTCTTCGCGTAAAATTTCAAGTTCTAACCATTCTTCTTCTTTTTGTGTACAAGTATTTTTCTTTTTTTCCAACGTTGTTGATAAACGCTCAAAACGCTCTTTATCACTGCGATAAAGGGCTGGATCAGAGAGTTCTTGCTCAATTTTTTTGATTTCGTCCTGTAAAACAGCAATTTCTTCAGGCAATTTTTCCAATGCATAAACCTGCTTATAAGACAATTTACTTCGTGTTTTTTTCTCCCGCCCTATCAAGCGATCATCTGTTGATGTGTCCTGCTTTGAAAGCTCTCCCGCATGAGATTTTGAAGGTGCTTTACGTTGCGATAATTCTGTTCTTTTGCGTTGTAAGCGAAGAGCATGCTGGTTTTGCGCCATCATATCACTATAGCCGCCCGCATACAAAACCCAATGACCATCACCTTGAGGTGCCAACATATGCGTTACAGTACGATCTAAAAAGTCTCTGTCATGGCTGACCAACAATACTGTCCCCGCAAAATCAGCAATAAATTCTTGCAACAAATCCAAAGTTTCCATATCCAAATCATTGGTCGGTTCATCAAGAATCAAAAAGTTTGCAGGACGAGAAAGAAGTCGTGCAAGCATGAGGCGTGCTCTTTCTCCCCCTGAAAATTCTTTAAGGGGAGTGCGAGCTTGTTCCGGTAAAAATAAAAAGTCTTTCATATAAGAAACCACATGCCGCTCCAACCCATTGATCACAAGAGTATCACCTCTTCCCCCCGTTAAATAATGCGCTAAAGTTTCTTCTTCATTTAAAATACGTTGCTGATCAAGCAATGCCATAGAGAGGTTATAGCCATGCCTCACCGTTCCACTATCCACGGCTTCTTGCCCAATTAATGCAGAAAGGAGCGTTGTCTTTCCGATACCATTGGGTCCCACCAACCCGATTCGATCACCCCGCTGAATGCGCAAAGAGAAATCTTTCACGATAATGCGATCACCATAGGATTTTGAAATTTTCTTTGCTTCAAGCACCAATTGCCCAGAATCATGACTTTTCGCTGCTGTCAAAAGTGCATTTCCCGGCTGCCCTTTATAGGTTTGATGACGCTGTCTTAAGTCTTTTAATTCGCCCAAGCGCCGTACATTACGCTTACGCCGTGCGCTCACGCCATAACGCAACCATTGCTCTTCACGAGCAATTTGGCGCCCCAATTTATGCTGTTCGATGGCTTCTTCTTCCAGTGCTTTATCACGCCAATTTTCAAACTCAGAAAAACGCTTTTCCAGTCTTTTGGTTGTACCACGATCAAGCCATACCGTTGACCGCGTAACATTTTCTAAAAATCGCCGATCATGGGAAATCACCACAATTGCTGAACGCAAAGAAGCCAAAACAGCTTCCAGCCATTCAATAGTTGGTAAATCAAGATGATTGGTTGGTTCATCTAAGAACAAAATATCGGGTTTTGCAGCAATGGCCCGTAACAATGAAACACGCCGCTTTTCGCCTCCCGAAAGCGTTTCCAATTTTTCCGTCCCAGAAAACCCTAAATTTGTGCGAAGCGTATTAATCCACTGAACATCAGATATATCATCCAGCCCCGCTTCCATATAAGCATTAATATCTTCAAATCCTGAACAATCCGGATTTTGTGAGACATAACGGAGCGTTACTCGCGGGTGGCGAAAAATTTCGCCACCATGAGGTTCTAATATTCTTGCGGCAATTTTTAATAAGGTCGACTTTCCACAACCATTACGGCCAACCAACGCAATACGCGCCCCCTGCTCAACCGATAAAGAAGCTTGATTGAGCAAAGGCGTTTTTCCAAAATTTAAGAAAATGCGGTCAAGCCGCAGAAGCGGCACCGCCATTAACGAACGCGGCGCGGACAAGGTGCTTTATACATCACCCCTCTTGCATCACGGTAAGCACACAATTGCCGTACAGGAACTCTCTGTCCACAAGGTGCTTGGTAAACATGCCCTCTACGACCACGATACGTGCACAATTGTGATGCCTGTCTTTGTTGTTTTCTTTGATTTGCAGCTGCACCTGTTACTGTTCCAGCCAAAGCACCAAATGCTGCACCGGTAAGTGCTGCTCCAGGCGTACTTCCAGCAATAGCAGTTCCAGCCAAAGCACCGATTGCTGCTCCTCCTACGCCGTAACGTGCAACGCGTTCATCGTTTGTAGTACAAGCGACTGAACTGAAACCAATGGCTGAAACAACGGCCACTTTAAAAATTGATTTTAACATATCAAAACCTTTCCTTCTCAAGATCAATACATATATCGTTTATGTCGGCACTTCATCACTAGGCCCCCCCCTGCCTTATTCAGAATATATTGGAAGAGCTTTATGGAATAGATACAGACGCTAACAATATAGCTTTTCCAGAACCTAAATGGCAAGAAAAGGTTCCACAAATACGGTTAGAAAGTGTTAAAGAAGAGCCAAATGACACATTTTTGTCACAAATTGGCCATTTTACCCCTTTAAGAGTTAAGCTCTTTAAATCAGAAAAGCCGATAATACTAAACAAACATCCCTTAGGCAAATCATACGAACAAGGTTTTGACAAAACCGGCCAACCTTCTTCCGAACCGCTTGTCAACAACACTGAAATACCCCTTTCAGCCATCATCAACGCTTGCGTCATATGAGAAAGGCTATGATCACTTCGCTCCCCTCCCAAAGCACCGCACAAAATAAGCTTTTTAGCGCCATTTTGCAGCGCTCTTTCACATGCCAGAGCACTATCTGTCATATCTTTATCAGAGGGAAAAACTTCACGCGGAACATGACTATATTGACGGATTAAGTTCTCATCTGATGAATCAAAGTCCCCTAACCACAACTCAGGCGTCACATTAAGCGCTGCCGCATGACGCATACCACCATCAGCAGCAATTACCCGACTGTTTTGAATTTGATTAAGCAAACGATCAGTGATATGAACATCCCCATTTAATAATATCGTAAATGTTGTCATGCCATACTTTGCCTTTCACAAAATTTTCTTTACAGTGCATCTTTTTATAAGTGAGAGTCATTTTTTATAAACAAAAAGCGTGATATAGCCAAACGAATCCTTATTCTTAATGCCTTTCTTAAAGAAACATACGATACAAAGATACACATGCAATTTGCCAAATTACTCCGCAGAAATAATGTGCACCATGGTCCAACGCACCCCATTTTTCACCGCAATTTTCTTTTTCGCTCTTGCCTGTATAAAGCCACTCTCATAAGTCTAACGTTTCTCCTTTCGGCTTGTCATACACCACTTTCTCAAAATGATAGGCTTTCTTCCACTTCTTCTAAAACGATCAAACGTACCAACAACCACAATATCTATGTCACATTAAGCGCTCTGCAACACCCACGTATTTTGCAAATGTATGGTGGCGCTTATCATGATGCAAAACTTGAACACCTTTTAGCAAAGATTGTCCGTAAACTAGCAGTTGCATCCCATAGTTCTCATCAAAGCTATTCTGTAACAATTTTAAACTCAGAAACTATCAACGCTTTTGCGCTCCCCAACGGCTCGATCTACATCACTCGTGGTATGCTGGCATTAGCCAATGATTCTTCAGAAGTTGCAGCCATTTTAGCCCATGAGATAGCGCATATCAGAGCCAATCATGGCATTTTACGCCTGCAAAAAGAAGCCCAATTAAAGATGACCAATCACATGTCTTCACGTCTTCTTTCTTCTATTGGCAAAAAACTTCATAACCCTATGCAAAACAAGCAACAACTCGCGCAATTTTCCCGCAATCAAGAGCTGGAAGCTGATTCTCTTGCACTCGAAATGCTCCAACAAGCAGGATATGATCCTTTTGCTTCACCGCGCTTTCTTCAAACAATGGAAGCCTATAGTGCTTTTCGTAATATTTCTGGCACCCAAAATGCCTCTCTAGATTTTTTAGCCTCCCACCCAACTACCCCTCAACGCATTCGGCTTGCGATAGAAAAAGCGCGTAAAATCAGTAAAGGGAATAGTAAAATATCCGATCATGGTTCTTTTCTCAAAAGCATTGATGGCATAATTTTTGGAGGAGGCTTTTATACAGGTTTTGTACGAGGCAACCAATTTATTCACCCACAATTGCGCATAGCTTTTTCTGTTCCAAACAATTTTACAATAGAACATTCAGCACACACTGTTTGGGCCAGTGGACCAGATAAAATTGCGATTCGTTTTGATGCTATTCCACATCCTGCTGAAATATCTGCGAGTGATTATTTGAAAAGCGGCTGGATTATCGGTCTAGACCAATCATCTATCCGCCCCATCACAATTCAAGGACTTACAAGTCAAGGTTTTCAAAGCCAAAGTTTACTTGGAGCGCGGGCCCATGCTACCAATGATCAATGGCAATTTGATGTGGTTGTCATTCCATTCAACAACCACATCTTTCGTTTTTTGACGGCCGCTCCACATAATTCTCGAAATTTTGCAGAGGTTGCCCAAAAAACGCTACAAAGCTTTCATTCTCTTTCATCTTCACAGTTAAAAAAATTGCAGCCCTTAAAAATCCGTGTTGTCCGTGTTAAACAAGGAGAAACCGTTGCCAATCTTGCAGATAAAATGCAATACACACCCTATAAAGAAAAACTCTTTCGCATCCTCAACGCCCTCTCACCAGCGCAAACTTTACCTGCAGGTACAAAAGTGAAAATTATTACAGAATAAGCCTTTCTTCTCATCCGTTACAGTTTTGATTCTTTTACAGTTTTGATTCTTTTCTGTCTGTATCACGCCCTCCGCCTTAAAGCATATTCGAAAATAAAGAGGAACACTTTAAAATCCAACTTCATCATGCCTTTATAGGCCTCCGTGTGATACATATTTCCTCCAACTAACTGTGCCCCCTATCTTCCTCTGTTTATCAGTAGCGCCCCCAAGGAGGCATATTCCTAAACAAATATGAACACCCCCTAAAACTGACTTTATCATATTCTCATATGCCCCCACTTAATACATTCTCTTTCCTCCCCCCCCAAAGCCTTTCACTGCTTATATATCGTAAGCATCTTCTGAATGAACCGTAAGGAGAGCAGAACGCAATTTTTGCAAAGCCCTAGCTTCAATTTGACGCACGCGCTCTTTCGAGATTCCTAACTTTTCACCCAAAACTTCAAGAGTCGCCCCCTCTTCATTTAAGCGACGAAAGCGAATAATTTCCAACTCCCGTTCGTTGAGAATTTGCAACGCATCGTAAAGCCATTGTGTACGCCGTTGACCATCAATGACTTGCTCAATTAAAGCATCAGGAAGAGGACTATCATCCACCAAAATATCCATCTTAGCAATGGGATTATCACTGTTCTCAGAAACAGAAACACTCAAGGAATTATCAGAACTGGAAAAACGAAAATCCATCGTTTCAACATCGCGCACGGAAACACCGAGTTTTTCAGCGATTGTGCGAAAAATATCCTGTTTTGACAAAGCACTATCATCTTGTATCAGTTTTGCACGCAAACGCCGAAGATTAAAGAAAAGTGCTTTTTGCGAAGAACTCGTTCCCCCTCGAACGATTGACCAATTTCGCAAAATATAATCTTGAATAGAAGCGCGTATCCACCACGTTGCATATGTTGAAAAACGCACTTCCCGATCAGGTTCAAAACGTGCAGCTGCTTCCAATAGTCCCACATACCCTTCTTGTACCAAATCCCCCAATGGCATTTTGAAACGTTTAAAGCGATTAGCAATAGCAATCACTAAACGCATATGAGCCGCTGCAATTTGATGCATGGCATCATCATCACGTTTGTCTTTCCACCGCAGAGCCAAATCATGCTCTTTTTGTCGTTCAAGATAAGGTGCTTGCATAGCAGAACGCATCATATTACGTCCTAAGCTTTTGTCTGCATCGCTATAATTTTTGCTGCTTTTATAAACAGCATTTGAAAGATTACCCATAATAACCCCTTGCGATTAAAATTATCAAAATTGATTTGGCAACGACATCATTGTTCTTCGCTTAAAAAGAACGCAAAAGTTGTTAACTTCTGTGACCACTACTTTAACGTGTAATTTTATAATCGCAATTGTTTTTTTTTACTGTCATGGTAAAACTTCTTGTCATAAGACACAATTTCACCTGCAAAATGCCTTTACAATATGCCTTTTAGCCTATGAAATATTTGAAAAAACTTTCTCTTCACTTTTCATGACAAAACAGCAAAAAAATAAAGTGATCATGCAAAAGAAATGCCGTTTTTTGATAACCGGTTCCGTTTCCTTTTAAATTGAAGAATTTATTTATGCTTTTAGCTTTACAATACAACTAATAAGTGTAATTTGCAAATATAAAGCATCCAAACTGAATGAAAACTGAATGAAAAAAGAATCATTCAAGTTTTAAAGGCGCAAAGAAACAGCAAAAAATGACAAGAGTGATTGAAGCAAACGCAACAAACGTGTTAAAGAAAGAGCACCATTATGAAATTGTCGCAAAAAGCTTTTGACCAGTGTCACACTGAGAAAGAAAATGATCATGGATAGCAAGATTGTTCAACAGAATGAGATTCTTCAAGATGATATTCTCATTGAAAAACACGGAAGGGGTAAATTTGAAGGTTTTCGTTTTTATGCCAACAAAAACAGTACCGATCAAATAGCTGAGAAGCAAATTTCAACAGAGAATGAGAGTTTGATTCTTGCTTTTTCCAAACGCGCGACACGTTTTTGTGCTTCTGCAAATGGAGATTTTACCCTCAGTTCTGATGGAATTGTGCGCTGGATTGGTCAACCCGTAGGACAACTTGTAGCAACAGAAGATTTTTTCAAACCAAAACTGATTGTTTTAGCAGATGAACAACTCACGGGAGAATCCCGCAATAACGTTGTGAAACGATTAGAACGCTTTGTCACCTTTCATTTTGAAACGACTTTAAAACCCCTGTTTGATTTGCGCAATGCTGATAATTTAACGGATTCAACAAACAGTCTTGCTTTACAACTTTTTAACTCTTTAGGGATTTTACCACGCCGCGAAGTCTTAGACATTGTCAAAAACCTTGCGCAAGAATCACGTGCCGTTCTTCGGCGTCTAGGCGTGCGTTTTGGCGCTTTTCATATCTATGTTGCCGGAATGCTTAAACCTGCTCCGGTTCAAGCCATTACTCTCCTGTGGAATCTTCAAAATGCGGGACAAGATCAAACTGGTTTGGGTGAAGTTTTTTCAGCATTATCTGCTGGTCGAACCTCTTTAATTGTTGACCCTACCTATAACCGCCAATTTTATCAATTAGCCGGCTACCGAATCTTAGGACAACGTGCTGTACGGATTGATATTTTAGAACGTCTTGCCAATCTCATCCGTCCCGCACTTCATTGGAAACAAGGAAGTGATCCCAGACCCGATGGAGCCTATGATGGCAAAAGTTTTTTTGTTACACCAGCCATGATGTCCATTCTTGGGGCCAACGGAAACGATATGGAAGAAATCCTCAAAGGACTTGGTTATCAATCGTACAGCATAAGCAATACTGTTTTTGAACAAAATCTCTTTGCACACCAAGCCTCTTCCCCTGTCAATAGGGCAATGCAAGATGTTCCTGCAGCAGAATGCGTTGGAAGTCAATGGCAAACAATAAGCGATTTAGAAACAACACGAGAAGAAAAAAATATCTCATACCCAAACACTGCATCCTCTGGTATTGAAAAACATCTCCATAAAACCAATCGTTTACCAGCAGCTGAACCTGTTGGGAATTTTGCCAAATCCCCGCGCTCTACAGAAGAAGATAAAGTTATTTTGTTATGGCATTATAAGCATCAATTTCCCCACCATGCACAAAAAAAACGTGATAAATTAGGAAATAAGTGGCAAAATAAATCGAAGAACGCTGTAAAAAAAGCGGAATACAAAAATGAAAATTCCCCTCAAGAAGCACCATCACAAGCAAAACGCTCTCATAAGTTCCACAAATCCCAAGGAAAACATGCAAATCATAAGCCCTTTCAAAAAGAAAAGCGCCTTAATCCTGATTCACCTTTTGCGAAACTAGCTGTACTACGCGATCAACTCACCAATCATAAAAACACGCACACACTTTCCTCTAAAGAGAATTAAAGTAACAAATGGAGTTTGATCTTGACCCACGTAGTAACCGACAACTGCATTCACTGCAAATATACGGATTGCGTTGAAGTCTGCCCAGTTGATTGTTTTTATGAAGGGGAAAATATGCTTGTTATTCACCCCGATGAATGCATCGATTGTGGTGTTTGCGTGCCAGAGTGCCCAGCAGAAGCGATTTTACCTGATACAGAACCAGGATTAGAAAAGTGGTTAGAACTCAATCTTCATTATGCAAACAAATGGCCTAATCTAACCACCAAAAAAGATCCTCTTCCTCAAGCAAAAGAAATGGATGGTGTTCCAAATAAATTAGAAAAGTATTTTTCAGAAAATCCAGGAAGTGGCGAAGAGTAATGATAAAGTGTACACTCTCCTCCTTCAACGATTGAAAGACTTCTCTTGTAAAAATAAAAAATCCTTAAGCGAAATGATTGATTCTTTTAAATTTTGATGTTAGTGTTATTTTAACATGATCATCTTTCTAAGTATTTTTCTTTGCTTGTTATAGTAAAGCGGTGTATTTTTTTTTGATTTAAAAGTACTCGGCTTTTATGCTCACTTAATTGGTACAATATACTTGGTTAAAGAAAACTCAACCCTCAGGTTTATAACCTGTTTTCCGATACATTTGTTGATCATAAGGGAGTAAACTAAAATATGGCATCCCAACATGGAACGTCTTCCAAGACCAAAGAATTTGCAACCTCTGAATATATCGTCTACCCTACGCATGGAGTAGGACAAATTATAGCGATTGAAGATCAAGAAGTTGCAGGACATAAATTAAAACTTTTTGTCATTCATTTCGCGAAAGATAAGATGGATGTCAAAGTCCCCATTGCAAAAGCCCTTTCCGTTGGAATGCGTAAATTATCTGCTAGTGATTCTGTCGAACGTGCCTTAAAAGTTTTACGCGGAAAAGCACGCGTTAAACGGACCATGTGGTCACGTCGTGCACAAGAATATGATGCTAAAATCAACTCAGGAGATCTTATTTGTATCGCTGAAGTGGTCCGTGATCTTTTCCGCTCTAATCTACAACCTGAACAATCTTACTCTGAGCGCCAACTTTATACAGCTGCTCTTGAAAGAATGGCCCGCGAAATTGCGGTTATTAATAGTCTTTCTGAAACAGAAGCTATCAATCTCATAGAGATGCATCTCTCCAACAAGCCGGAACGCGAGTTTAAAACTGAGAGAGAAGAAACAGATGAAAACAGTAAAGCTGTCTACGCTGCATAATACACTCTTTCATCATAATGATGATATTTCGATAAAACCAGCGAAAAGCTGGTTTTATTTTTTAACATCCTCTCTGCCCTTAAGGACAAAGTTTCTTAACCAGCGCCAATCTATAAACAATCTAACTTTTCGACAAATTCCTCTTCCTCATTTTCTTTCTTCATAGATAATAAACTGATTAATCATCATAATCTAGCATTATTCATTATTAAATTAGAATCTTGAATATGGTAAGATTTCTCATTTCAAATTTCTCTCATGTTGAAGCAATCAAATCACTTGCTTGTCAATCACAAGTGGAGTTGATCTGTGGGTAAAAACTGTACAAAAAGAGCGAGACACTGTCTCAAACACCAAAGGATATACCAACATTGGAATCTGGCAAGATGTGTAAGGGCGGGGCTTGCTTTTTTATTAAGCGTAAAGATCATAGTGCCGTTTATACACTACACCGAAACTTTACCATTGACCCCCTTCTACAAAACCATTGTAACATTCAAAAACGCCGTCATAAAATGGATGCCACAAATATTGAAAAATATTCCTTTTAAAAAATGCGTGACAGTACAACATAAGATATTTTGTCTTGGGCGCTCTATTTTGCATGAGAAGCATTCCCCCCATTAAAGAACGCGATAAAAAAAGCATGAACTAAAACCATCATCTCCATTCTGTAAAAGGCATTCCAAATACTTTTGAAAGCTGTAAAACTAACTTAAAAAATAACAATAAAAATGAACGTTAGCATTGCCCCTTTCAATTTCATATTTTTCCCAAATGAGGTTTCTTATTTCAGAGATTACGAGATATACGCAATATTCTTATTCCAATCGAACACAAAAAATCTAGAACGATTCATAGAACTCTTAAAAGTCTCAATCTCTATTTTAAACAGACCGCTAAAGATTGGATATTCTCAGCAGGAATTGTCCAGTTATCATCTTCAATCTGATCTTCACGAATATGACGCAAAGGATTAGTACGAACGCCTGTCAGGATAAGCAAGCGCAAAGCCAGTTGTGTTATGTTTTGTGTTTTACAGAGTAACTGATAAAA
>NZ_JBHIRU010000008.1:0-90606 GCF_042197425.1 Bartonella sp. AA126HLJHH | reverse complement strand
GAAATGGTTATGCTGGAACGAATGGAATTACGAGTAAAACAAGCGGTAATGGAGGCGATGCTGGAGGTGATACATCAAGAGGTGGCTCTGGTGGAGTCGGCAAAGGTTCCTATAGTTCGGGAAAAGCAGGGCGTGGTTTTGGTGGTGGTGGTGCTGGCTCTCATGGAGATTCCTCTCCAAGCGGCGCTGGAGCTGATGGCGCTGTCCTCATAAGATTATGGAAAGATTAAATACAAAACTAAAAATAGCACAAGTCAAATGGATAGCTGTTGTATAAGCTGGCTTGTATGATTTTAAGCCCTTTAAAGCTCTTTTAAAGCCCTTTAAAAGGGCTTTAACAGGCGTTGAGAATTGCTATGGCAAGGATTTGTTTAAGCGAGAGGATTACCAGACGATGTCCACACTGCTTGCACAATTAAAGGGAAAGTTTGTTCTGTCTCTCAATGATGTGCCAGAGATCCGAAAAACCTTTAGCCAATTTAAACTAAAAGAAGTGAATACATCTTATACATGTGGTTCAAATAATCCAATGCCGGCTCAAGAGCTGATCATCTCAAATTGCGATTTCTAAAACGAGAAATAATACATATTAAAGGGTCTTTAAATGATCTTTGAAGACCTTTTGAAACCCCTTAAAAATCTTTCAAAAAAATAAATTAGTATAAAACCTAAGCTATCAGACTTTCTAGTGGAATATTGAACTGTTGGTGCAAGTTTTTAATCATGCGCAGTGTTAATTTTCTTTTACCACTCAAGATTTCATAAACACGATTTAAATGACCAATCGCAGGAACGAGATCTTTAGCACTTAAGTTCATTTGTTCCATTCTAAATTTAATAGCTTCAATCGGGTGAGGAGGAGAAACAGGATAGTGTTCTGCTTCATACGCTTCAATCAACAACACAAGAACCTCCATTTGATCAAATTCTGGAGTATTCTCTTTAGGTTGATTGTCAAACATTGCAGACACAATTTCTAAAGCTTCTTGATAATCTCTTTCAGTGCGAAGTGGTTTGATATTCATTTCTTAAATTCCTTTAGTTCTACAGTATTAGCATCAATTGCATCATACTGTTTGTGTGTCCCTATAAATTTTATATAAAGCCAACCTGCTGGATAAAAGATTGAAACAACTAAACGATAATCATTGCCTCTAATATTAAAAACAACACGATTATTCTTTAATATGCTTGCATTTTTATACTTCTCTTTAATGTCATGAGGAGAACGCCACTGCGCATTTTTAGCTTCATCTACCCATGCTTTTAACGGTTGTTCAGCATCAGGATATCGAGCCCAAAAAGTTTGAAGTGTGGAGATTTTAACAATTTTCATAAGTTTATCCTGATTTTTATCAATCTTAGTACCATTTTGGGACCAAGTCAAGATATTTATAAAAAGAAAGTGCTTGTTGAAAACAAACCTTTCTCAAGAACGGCTTTTTACCTCTCATTTTTCCCATTCATTTTCATTCACCCCTCATTTAAAGGAGCATAAAGTATGGCAACAGGTTTTCTACACGGTGTTGAAGTCGTTGAAGTTGACGACGGCACCCGACCTCTTCGCGCGGTTCAATCCGCAGTTATCGGAATTGTTGGCACAGCACCCGATGCCGATGAACAAGCATTCCCTCTCAACACACCGGTTTTGGTAGCAGGCTCTCTTTCACAAGCTGCAAAACTCGATAGAACAGGCAAACGACGCGGCACTTTACCCAATGCCCTTGATCTCATTTTCAAGCAAGTGGGAGCAATTGTCGTTGTCGTCCGTGTGAACGAGGGTGACAATGAAAATGCAACACTCACCAATGTTCTAGGTGGTGTAAACGCAAATGGTGCTTATGAAGGTGTTCATGCTTTCATTGGAGCACAATCCATTGTAGGACAAACACCACGCATTCTGATTGCTCCAGGCTTTACACATCAACGCCCTTCCAGTGTGAATATTGAAGAGAATGGAACTGGTGCAACTGCCAACCCCGTAGCAGCAGAATTGATTGGCATTGCGGAGCGTTTGCGTGCTATTGTGGTGCTTGATGCACCAAACAGCACAGATGAAGCAGCCCTTAGCACAGCAAAAGATTTTGATTCAAAACGCGCCATTCTTATTGATCCATTTGTAAAGGTGAATCGTGATGGAAAAACTATAGAACAGCCATCAAGTGCAGCGGTTGCAAGTGTCATTGCCAAAACAGATTTTACACATGGTTTTTGGCATTCCCCTTCAAACAAAGTGATCAATGGCATTGTGGGAACTGCGCGCCCTATTGATTTTTCCATTGGGGACAGATCAAGCCGTGCCAACCTTCTCAATGAACAAAACATCACAACTATCATTCGGGAAAACGGCTATCGCCTCTGGGGTAATCGCACACTCTCAAGCGATACAAAATTTGCTTTCTTATCCGTGGTACGCACTGCAGATATGATCAATGATGCCATTTTGCGCGGACATCTATGGGCTGTCGACCGCAATATCAAAAAAACCTACATGAATGATGTCAGTGAAAGCGTCAATGCCTATTTGCGTGATTTAAAAGCACAAGGCGCTATTCTTGGTGGGCGCTGTACGCCTGATCTAGAGCTTAATACAGCAAGCGCCATTGAAGGCGGCAGAGTCTATTTCAATGTCGAATTCACCCCCACAACACCCGCAGAACACATCACATTCCGTTCACGCATTGTGAATGATTACTTAGAGGAGATCTTTTAATGGCTATCCCCGTTTTACCAAGAGTTTTGAAATATTTTAACATTTTTGTCGACGGCATTCCCTATCAAGCAAAATGTGAAAGCGTAACATTACCGAATTTGAGTTTGGTTGTTGAAAGTTATCGTGGTGGAGGCATGGATAGCTCTATTGAAGTTGACCTTGGTCTTGAAACCCTCACACTTAGCATGACCATTTCTGATTGCTCTCCAGAATTGATGGCACTGTTGGGGCGCACGGATGTCGATATCTCATTACGAAGTTCAATGCAAGCGCAAGGCACACCAGCAGAAGGTGTTGTCATGACCATGAGAGGACTTTGCAAAGGCTTTGAAATGGCAGAATGGCAACCGGGCAGCAAAGCAACATCCACAACTACCTTCACATTGCAGTATTTCAAATATGTCCAGAAGGACGTTGAAATCGTTGAGATAGATGTCTTCAACTTGGTGAGAAAATTCAATGGCAGTCAATCAACTCGCAGACCATAGAGACAACATAGGATTATAAAAATGACCGTCCAAACAAGCATTACACATAAATTATTGATACCCATTGCCTTTGAAGGAAAAGAGCACACCACAATTACCTTACGGCGCCCCAAAACAAAAGATTTGCAAGCAATCGACAAAAAAGAAGGCGTAGAGCAAACAATTGCTATGATCGCACGTCTTTCTGAATGGCCGCATGAGGCTATCAGCGAACTCGACATCAATGATTTGTCAAGCATTGGAGAGATTTTGGAGTCTTTTATCAAACGGCGGGATACCTCGACTGGGAAACCGCCGCTAAACTCATAGCCGATATTGCCATTGTGTTCCATTGGTCCCTTTCAGACATGATGGAAATGGAACTACAAGAACTCATATTCTGGCGAAAACAAGCAGCAGAAAGGTGTAAAACAAAATGAGTGAAAAAGTTGCTGATGCAAAGGTGAAATTGTCTCTTGAAGATAAACTCACCGCGCCTCTTAAACGTGTACAAAAAAAATTCGATACACTTTCAAAAAAATTATCACATAGTTTGGGTATTGTGCGCTTTTCTGCTGCTGTACAAAACATGACAAAAAGTCTTCATGGTGTTCAAGGTGCTCTTAGCACAGCGGCAAGTCGTGCTTCTGTCTTTACCGGTGTCTTAGGACTTGCTGGTGGGGGTCTTGTGGCAAGTGTGACCGCCCTCACCATGAAAACCATGCATCTGGGGGATAGTCTTTATCACGCATCACACCATTTAAATATGAGTGTTGCATCACTTCAATTATGGGGTGATGCAGCCGATAATTCAGGCACTTCTGCCGAACTTTTTCAACAATCCTTAGCGGTTTTAAATAGGCGTTCGGCACAAGCCTATGCTGGACAAAAAAGAGGCATGATGGGCTTTGAAGCGCTTGGCATTTCTGTCAAAAACACTTCTGGAAAACTCAAATCCACTTCTGTCTTGTTAGAAGAAATTACCGACAAGATGAGTAAGATGAAAAATCAAGCACAAAGACAGCATATTGCCGCTCTGCTGTTTGGGGGTGATGGCAAAGAAATGGCTTCCATGCTTGCACAAGGCATGGCACCCATTAAAGAGCTGTTTGCAAAGGCGAGAAAAGGAAAGTGGCTGATAGGTGCCGATGTTGCACGCTATGCCGCAGATTTAAGTGACAAGCTTGGTGCCTTTAAGAAAAAAATAGGGGGTATCGCGAGCTTTATTGGTGCACGTTTCATGCCCGTGATCAATGATATGGTTGACGGTTTTTCAAAGTTAATTGATGAAAACCGTGACCTCATCCAAACAACCGTTGCGAGCTGGGCGAAAACCTTAAGAAAAGTCTTTAATGATTTGCTTAATCCTACCTCTGATTTAAGAAAAGGCATCAGTGATCTCACAGAGAGGATTAAAGGCTGGTTCCAATGGCTAGAACCTCTGATTGGTGAAATAACCCTTTTCAAGGTGGGGCTTGTAGCTCTTGGTTCATTCATTTTTGGTCCACTCATTGCCGCATTAGCAGCCGTAGGAACAGCGTTTGTTAGCCTTGGTATCACAATTATGACGACACCTATCGGTTGGTTAATGGGTAGCATTGCAGCGCTCTTTGTCCTCTATCAATATTGGGACAAACTCAATGGTTGGGTAGCAGCATCTTTAGCCGCGGTTGGGGCAGTTCTTATAGCTTCACTCATTCCAGCAATAACTGCCGTTAGTTCTGCTTTTATATCGCTTGGTATCGCAATCATGACCACACCTGTCGGCTGGATCGCTGCCGGCATAGCAGCCCTTGTTGCTGCTGGATATCTACTCTACAAAAATTGGGATACGGTAGTAAGCTTCATAAGCAACTTGTGGAATTCTTTTTACAGCTTATGTAGTAATGTTTTCAATAACCTCTTGACGTTCTTTAAAAACTTTTCACCACTGACTTGGATTTCGAAAAAAATCAATGAACTCATTGAATGGCTGTTTGGTGTCGATTTAATGGAAGTAGGAACCAATCTGATTAACGGGCTTTGGGAAGGTATCAAAAGCCAATGGAATGCTTTGTCTGATTGGTTTAGCGGCATGATAAACAAATTAACCAGCTGGATGCCTAATTGGATGAAAGAAAAGCTAGGCTTTAATGTTTCAATCAACAAAACTTCAACGAAGACTTTAAAAACCTTTACCGATGAAACTAATGCACGTGCAAAAAAAATGGTTGATACAGTAGTGGTTACAAATACCCCACCTGAAAAACGCAAGAGTGGTTTTAATACAAGTGTCGTTGAAACAGGACAAATGCAGGCAACAAATAAAGTAGGTGCTTTTAAAGCTCCAAAGCCAATTACGGTTCATAAGCCCGTTGAAGTAGACGCCCGCGTGATGATTTCAAATTTAAATATTTCCGTCCCCAATGGTCTTAAAGATGAAATCAGAGACGCTGTCAATCAAGCACTTGAACGCTATGCAAAACAGCAACGTTTAGCCATAGCCTCTAGCCTTTCGGATTAAATACCATGATGTTAGCTTTGGGTGGTTTTATTTTTTCGATTGAAACAGCAGCTTATCAAACACTTGATATGTCTTATGGGGTGCCATGGGTAGAGCAAGGACGATTGGGGAGAAAGGCTGCTCTTCAATTGCCAGCTGTTGCAAATGCGGAATTTTCTTTAACTGGTGTGATTTATCCAGATTTCAAAGGTGGTCACAGACAGCTCGAATATTTACGGCAAATGGCACATGAAGGACCTCACATTCTTGTGACCGGTCAAGGCAAAATCTTAGGTAAGTTTGTCATTCTTTCTGTAGAGGAAAAACAAAGCGTTTTTCATCATAACGGCACCCCAAAAAAACAAGAATTTACAATAAAGTTGAGAGAATATGGTGAAGACCTATGAGTGATCTTTATATGACCAAAGATGGTGATATGGTTGATGCCATTTGCTGGAGATACTATGCAAAGGGTCAACAAGCCCTTGCTGTTGAACGCGTCTATGCAGCGAATTTGGGGCTTGCAGACTATGGACCCATTTTAAAAGCAGGCATCACGATACTCTTACCAACCCTCCCCTATCCGAAAGCCACACCAGTAATCAGAATTTGGGGTAGCAAATCATGAAACCTTTTTGCATGGTTCTGGCAAATGGAGAGGACATCACAAGAATGCTGATGGACTATGTTTTATCGATTGAAATTACCGATGAAGCAGAAGACAAAAGTAACCGCATCACTATAGAGCTTGATGACCGCGCCCGTGACAGTGATAACGGCTTTCTCGATATTCCTCTCATCGGAACAATCATTTCTGTCACACTTGGCTATGAAGGGGGCAAAAATCGCGATATGGGAGCCTATCTGATTGATGAAATCTCTGTAAGCAGCCCACCACAAAGCTTAAGCGTGACAGGGCGTGCCGCCTCCATGAACACGTCTTATAGAACCCCAAAAAGCCAATCCTATCACCAACAAACCCTTGGCAGTATTGTTCAAGAGATAGCAGAGCGTAATGGCTATACGCCAAAGGTTGATCCTTCTCTTGCAAAAATCGTTGTGCGTCACATTGACCAAACAGCTGAAAGCGATATGGCTTTTGCTACACGCCTTGCAGAAGAATATGATGCGGTAGCAAAGCCCGTTGATGGCAAACTTGTGCTTGCCAAACGGGGTGAAGGCAAAGCCATTACCGGTGAAACACTCCCTATTGTTGTTATTCATGAGGAACATTGCACCTCTTGGGATTTTAAATACAGTGCGCGTGATGAAGCAGGAGCAGCAAACGGCTTAGCAACAGAGGCAGGAGATGATCAAAAAGCCGCCGCTGATGCACGAGAGCCAGAGGAAATTGAAGAAGGCGAAGATGTTATCCATATGGATGAAAGTGACGCCCCCAATTTGCCTAAAGTAGAGACAGCAGCAGAAACACCTGAAAATCAAGAGCAAGAAGAAGAGAAAAAAGGCGGTGTTATCGCAAACTATCATGACATCCGCACTGGTGAAAAAAAAGAAGTCAAAGTTGGTAACGCACCGTTTCATGAACTCAAATACACCTACCACAATCAATCAGAAGCTGTTGCGGCCATTGCTGCTTATCGCAACAAATCATCTCGTGGCAAATCTTCTTTCTCATGTGATATTGGTGGTGATCCCTTTGTACAAGCAGAAGCAAAGCTTGTTCAAAAGCCCCCTTTCCGCCCCTATATTCCAGCAGAATGGCGCATCAAAAGTGTTAAGCACAAACTTGATAAAACGGGTGGTTACACAACAAAAATAGAATGCGAACTTTTTGATGAAGCCCAAGAAGACACAGCTGGAAACGTTGCAAACACCACACCAGACAAGGACGATACCCTTGATCCAAACGCCCCACCTAACGCATGTGATGAAGGCGAAGGCGTTATCCATATGGATGAGGAAGGCATCAATTAGCAAAAATGCAAAAAATTATCAGAAGCCACTTGACAATGTAGCGACAATATGAATAATCGAATCAGTTGCCTCAAAAACACCTTAAATACCAAGCGGGCGAGCTACCGAGATAGTTTATTTTCCGCACATTAAAGGCTTTGACTCATTGTATGTTACACGCATATAATGATATTGTCGGGTGTGGTTACGCTATACAATACCCTTGCGGGAAAAGCGTAACGACGGACTTGGTACCGTGTTTTTGAGCACCCGGCACTTTTTAAAGAGTGTCAATCAAAAACGTCTATTACCAAGGAGTTCTCATGAACACACTTATAGAAATATCAGAACAGGTCATTGATCAAGAGACTGTTCAAACTGTTAATGCGCGTGATTTGCACGCATTTTTAGGAATTACATCAAAGTTTGCAGACTGGATTAAAAATCGCATTAAAGAATGTAAGTTTCTGGAAAATATAAACTTTATAACGCTTTCTAAAAATTTAGAAAACGGTGGAAAGGTAAAAGAATACCACATTACGTTAGACATGGCTAAACATCTTTCGATGATAGAGCGTAATGATAAAGGGCATGAAGCACGTCAATACTTTATCAAATGTGAACGGCTTTTGAAACAAGTAGCAACCCCACAAGTTGACTACTCTAAACCCGAAGCATTGCTTGGTGTTTTGAATCACTTACAAAGCCAAATCGAGCAGAAAGATCATGTTATTGCTGAATTAGCACCAAAAGCAGAAGCTTTAGAAGGTTTAAAACGCTCTGATGGATTGTTTGGTCTTATCGAAGCTGCAAAGATGTTAGAGGTACGCCCAAAGGATTTAACAGATTACTTGCGTAAACATGATTGGGTATATCGACGGGCTCCAGGAGCGCCATTGTTACCTTATCAGGATAAGATCAAGAAAGGATTCATGGATTGCCCTGCTATTACCATTCAAAGACCGGATGGTACAGAAAAGGTGCTGCCTTCAACGAAAATCACATCGAGAGGATTGGCATGTTTGAGAGAGCAAATTCATGGAGGTGTGCAATGAATAGCAGTGTCGATTTTTTGTGCGATTTGTGGCTGTCGTTGTTTAAGCTTTCTAACCATCGAGGCATTGGAGATGAGGACTGCAATGCTATAGTTGAGGTTATGGAATCGGTCGTAGATGCTCTGGTTTTAAAGCTTCAAGATGACGTACCTAATATCACTAAAATCTTAGCAATTTTGACAGATTTTGGAGCTTCAGAACTACCGCATAGAATGGATTCTTTATTGCGAACTTATGAACCAAATTTGGAAAACCCCATTAAAAAGGTTGCTTAATTAAAAAAACAGAACTCCCTTCCCCATCTTTAAAGGTGGGGAGTGGAACTAAAGTTATACGTGTGGAACTGGTCGTTCAAGAGGCTGTACAGCCAAACGAAACCCCATGGTACGCAGTAAAGCATTCAAGCTGCGGAACTCTGGATTACCTTTTTCTGAAAGTGTACGGTAAAGTTGTGTTGGGTTCAAGTTGGCTGCTTTAGCTACAGCTTGAACACCACCATAAGCTTTGGCCATTTGGCGTAGAGTTACAAGCAGCTCACCCTGATCACCATCTGCTAGGATTGCATCAAGGGTAGCTGCTGCCAACTCAGGATCATCACGGAATATTTCTGCCATTGCATCATCATGGTTACGGTCTTTCATTTTTGCACTCCTTTAATCTTCACGGTTTTGCCAATCACGCCAGCAAGCACATGCACGAGTGATATCAGTCTCTTGTGTTTTTTTGCTGCCACCGCATAATAGCAACAATACGGTCTTTCCAGATTGGACATAATAAACTCGGTAGCCAGGACCAACATTAATACGCAATTCATGAACACCCTCACGAAGCGGCTTGAAATCGCCAAAGTTTCCCTGCTCTAAACGATTAAGGCGGCGAATAATTGCAGTTTTAGCCTGCATATCACGGAGCTTTCGCAGCCAATCAGCTATCAAGTCTTTGCCATCAGAAGTAAGGTAGTGACGTATTTCAAACATGATGTATATTCGTTTATAAACGAATATTTGTCAAGAAAGAAATTAAAAGTTGAGAAAAAATCTTCTTTTATTCCAATGAAAAAGTGACATGAAGCTTAACCAAGCTATCTTTCCGAATGAAAAAGATGTCAATTTTTTAATCCAGCTCTGCTTTTTGCGGAGCTTTTTTTATGGAGAAGCATATGCGAAAAATATCATCAGAAGGGCTAGCACTTATCAAACAATGGGAAGGCTTGCGTTTAAACGCCTACAAAGATACCATTGGGGTGTGGACAATAGGTTATGGACATACAAACAATGCTGGAAAGCCTTTTGTTTATGAAGGCATGACCATCACGGAAAAGCAAGCAGAAGAACTTCTTTGCCAAGACTTAAGACAATTTGAAAATGTCGTTGAACGCGCTGTTACAGTTTCATTAACAGATGAACAATTCGCGGCGTTAGTGTCCTTTTGCTATAATGTAGGAACAGGAGCCTTTTGTAACTCGACACTGTTAAAAAAGCTCAATCAAGGTGAATATGAAGCTGTCCCTGCCGAGCTACAGAAATGGACCAAAGCAGGCGGGAAGCGTCTTGAAGGTCTCGCACACCGGCGTGCGGCAGAAACAGGCTTATGGGCAAAAGGGGCTTATGTTTCCTCCAATTATCAAACAGTAGAAACGTAAGCACCAACGGGGGTTTTCAAAGCAGAAGCACTTGCACCGATTATTGGTTCTTTTTCTGGGCTTGGTGGTTTGTTAGCAGGCAATGGACCCATCCAATGGGCTTTGGCAACCATTATGGTTTTAGCCGCATGTGCTGGTATTTTCTTTGTTGCTAAACGCTTTCAGGAGCATCGTCTATGATCTTATGGATAAAAAGAAATCTGATGCTAACAGGTGCGGCTTTAGCCGCTTTTTTTATTGCATTAGCAAGAGCTTTTACTCTTGGGAAAAAAGCAGAGCAACAAAAGCAAACAGAAAAAGCTTTAAAAGCAGCCACAACACGTCTGGAGGTGGAAAGTGAAGTTAATCAAAAAAGTGATGCTGATGTGCGTGCTGCTCTCTCTGATTGGTTGCGCGACAAATAAATATGCTTCTTCTTGTGTTGGCTGGTTGCCAATTTATTTAAGCCGGAAAGATCTGAACACCATCAGTTCAAACTTAGCAAGAGAGATCTTAAAGCACAATAATCTAGGTGAACGCTTGTGTGGGTGGAAACATGGCTAGAAAAAAAAAACACAAGACGATATAGAGCTTACAGAAGCAGAAAAAGAAATACTTCAAGAAATCATCATGACCTACAAAAGTGTAAAAGTGATGTCTCGTTATACGAAATGGATTGTACTCATTATACTCTTATTAGCGCTTGATTTTTCACGTATTATGGATGCATTAGTAAGTATTTTTACACAAAAACCAAATATCCGACTCTAAACATACTCTGAGACGCGCGAAATTCTTTAGAAAATAGTTTCTTAATTTTGCACGTCTCATGGATGCCATAGACAATGTCTTTGCACATCTCAAACAGTGGTTTTCAAAAACTGAAAGCCTTATCCCCTCCCCGCTTTTAAAACGGGGAGATGAAATCGGTTTTAAACTTAAGCAGCTTTCGTAACAGATCTTGCTAAGACCTGCTTTGCTTCTTCAACAAGCTTTTTATAATGCCTGCTTTCTTCTGCTATCGTAAAAGCTTTAACGAGATGCATATGAAGAGGTCCATAAATGTAAACAGCTTTTTTAGTTGGAGACATTTTATCCCAATCTTTTGGGAAATCAAAGCGTGTATCATGGTTATGATCAACAGATTGGCTTTTTAACTTTTTCTCACACTCAATAAAGTAACGACGAGCCTGTCGACCTTTCTCATTGCGCTCAACCATGGAAAGCTCTTTTGCCATGTCTAGAGTGAGGTGATATTCTTTGCTGATAACATTTTTACGTTTCCCAATTTTGGGAAGCGTTAAAATATAGTCCTTTCCCTCTTCAAATGCATACTGATTAATGCGGTTCGTAATCCAAGTAGCAAAACGTTTTCCTATTGCCAAAAACGTATGCAATTCGCGTGCGTTTACTGTCTGAATAGTTTCCTGATCAATGATTTGTTCTTTAATTTCTATAAGTGTGTTCATAACGAACTCCTATGTGTTTAAATGTCTTCTATTGACACTCTAAAAGAGCGCCGGGTGCTAGAAAACACGGCACATAGCCCGTCTCGTTATGCCTTCCCCAAAAGGGTATTGTATAGCATAACCACACCCGGCAAAGCCATTATATGTGTGTAACATACAATGAGTCAAAGCCTTTAATGTACGGAGAAAAGATTGTTTCGGCAATCTATCCGCTATGTGTCTAAGGTGTTTTCTAGGCACCTGATTCGACAGTAGACACATTGTTATAATCCTGTCAAGTCGCTCCTGTTATAAATGCAGCCCACTGTTCCAAGAGAGCATGGCGTTGTTCTAAAAAATCCGTTCGCATATAAGCTTTTGTCACTGAACTCCCAACTGAATGCGCAAGAACAGTTTCTGCAATCTCAAAAGGTGTTGATGTTGTTTCTGCTATCCAATCCCGTAAACTGGAACGAAAACCATGGGGGCGATAAGTCAAACCACAAACTGTCATATATTTTGCCATGCTTGCATCAGAAATTGGCTTGCCTGTAAGACCAGAAAAGAGAAAACCATTTTTTTCAAAGGGGAGAGATTTTTCAATCACTTTTAAAGCTTCATTACTCAATGGCACGCGAAAATCTGAAACTTTCCCTACAATACCCTTCATATTTTCTTTGGGTATCGTCCATATATTTTTATCTATTTGTTCAAGACGCAAATAGCGCAATGGATATGACCGTGCGCCTGTCAAAATCAATAACTTCAGTGCTAAATTTGAAAGAATCTTATCATCCAAGCTTTGATAAAATGCCGGAACTTCCTGCCATGGCATAGCAGGAATATTTTGAACATTTTGAATAAATTTTCCCAATAAAGCTTTTGCTTTTGGTACCAATTGCATGTCCACATCTATACCACGTGCTGCGGCATGTTTTATAGCAATATTCAAACGTGATAAAGCCTTGCTCGCTGTTTCATTTTTTGTTTTCCAAATAGGCAACAAACACTCTTTTATATTAAATTGCGTTAATTCAGTAATTGCTATATCCCCAAGTTTAGGAAAAACATGCAATGTAAGAGGTGCTAACCACCTTGCTGCTTTACCTTCATTTTTCAATTCGCTTTTTTTGGCTTCAAAAGCACTTAAGACTATTTTTTGTAAAGAAATACTATCAACTGCCTGCCGTAATTTTTCATTTTTCCTTTTACGAATCGGGTCAATACCTTGGTGCAAAAGGTCACGGCAAGCTGTAGCTTTAAGCCTCGCTTCTTTCAAAGATACAACGCTACAAGAGCCTAATCCCATTTCACGACGTTTTTTATTGAAATCAAATCGAAAAATCCAACGCCCTTGATTTTGGGCTGTTTTGATAAGCCATAGCCCAGCTCCATCAGCATATTTTCCTTTAGATAGATTTTTTACAGATAAGACAGACAGTCTATCACGTGTTCTCGTTCTGCTAACCACCTTCTGAACCACCTTTTAAAAACCACCTTCTGAACCACCTTTTGAATCGCACTTGGAGCGATTTCATTTGATAGCAAGATTATATACAAAAGGCAATTTTATAAATAAAATCAAATAAAAACAGTTAGTTATAAATATAGAAAAAAGTAAAACGCGCAATCAGGTGATAGCGTAGAGAATTCTAAATAAAGAAAAAATAGGTGCACGCCGTCCGCACCACTCTATGTGAATTTTCTTTATTTTCTCATTACTTAGATAGTAAAAACTCTCTTTAAGTTTACTGTTTGCAACTCTATAACGGTATTATAAAGTGATAACTGTAATAATATGAAAGACGAAGCAATCCTTCTTTGCCAACAAATGTTTCAACCACACCTCGTGAACTAAAAATTTTTTATTCTTAACAATTAAGAATCTGAGTAACTCTTCCTTACCTCCTCATTCTCACTCAAAGTCAAAGCCCCCTTTTTTTTTCACCATAAAATAGTGTTTACAATGCATAAAATTAAAAAATAAAGGCCCTATCAAAGAAATAGGACCTCTTAAATTTAAGCTCCTTTATCCTACAAAATTAGAATTTGTAAGCTATTCCTGCGCGAAAATCATTCGTCTTATACTTAACTTCAATCTCGTCTTTAAATTTCCTTTTACCAAAATCTGAGTAACGATATTCCGCACGCACAACAAGATGGTCTGTCATTGCAAAATCAACACCACCACCGAGAGTATAACCAATCATCGTTTTTGTTACATCCGATGTCCTATTAAATGGCTCACCTCCCGTAATTACTGTCGACAAAATATCCTGAAACTGTCCATAAGCAACACCACCAGCAATATAAGGCATCACACGCCCTGCAGAAAACCCAACACGCACCCGTGTAGCACCTGTCCATTTTTGTTTTAACGTATGATTAAAAGTTAAACTGTCTTTCTCTTCTTTATCCTCTGCAGAAGAGCGAGAAAAGCCTCTGCCCTGTCTCCTGACAATTTTTGCCTTTTTTCGACTTTTTTCTTCTGTATCTAATTCCTCAGTATCACTACCCGATCCTTCAGTGCCCAATCCTTCAGTTCCACCAGCACTCGATTCATCTGCATGAAATCTTGTTTTTGTATCCTTTTTTTCCGTTAAAATGATATCCGTATCAATCCCCATAATAAAATTATTACCGAGATCAAAATTAACACCCGCATAAAAACCACCTATAAACCCAGAAAGATCGGGCATATGCTGTTTCTCGACAGGTATCCATGGTTTACTTTTACTACCCTCATCAGGATAGAGAGGAATATTAACATCAGGCGCTGTTGCAGAAATCTTACTTGAAAAGCCACTAACTTGCCCCCCGAAATAAACACCTCCCCAAGAAAAAGGTGAAGAAGCAACAACTTCTGAGGCAACATGTACTGGCTCTTCGTGAGCCACCACATCTGCAGCCTGTACTATAGAAGGTGAAATCAAAGAAAAAACAGATGCTGTTATAAATTTTGTATTCATAAAATTATACCCCATTGCTAAATTTAAATATAATCAAAAATCACATTTAGAAAAACAAAGTTTTATAAAATCTTATGCTGCAAAATCGCATGTACTCCTTTATAGTTACATTTAAATCTATTACTATATTAATATATCATTACATCAAAATTTAATATTATCAAATAAATTTTAAAATATTATAATAATGATTACTTCAAATAATAAATATTTAATAAAAATACATATTATCTTGTCAAAAGGAGGAAATATAAAACATTTTGTATTAAAATTACCGCAAAAAAATCACAAAATAGTATATTTTATGCCTTTTTTTATGAAAAAAATCTAAAAATGATGTAATTATTTTTAGAAAATCGATGTTCATTAACAATACTATAAATACCTCAATATTCTTACATCCAAAATGCATACTGTAGATTCTACATAGTATAAAAAAACATCCATTTTATACTAAAATCATACCTTTTTTTTACCATTTTCTAAAGGATGAGATTATTAATTACACACAATATCATTATCCTTCTAAATCTTGTCCCCAAACAAAAATTCTCAATCATTTTATTTAAAAATTGCTCTTCCCCTACTGATTTCTATATTATCATCTGCCTTTATTGCAAAACGGTCTTTATTAGGAAAAGTTATAAAACATCCCTTCATACAAATTGTAATTGTTTGATGAGTATTTAAAGAAATTTTTGAAGGTATACTTCCTTCAACAACAATAAGAGATTGTATCTTTAAATCAGTATTCTTCACTGTTGCAGCAAAAGCTGTTATGGTAAAAATACTTAATAGAATAACTGTAATCAAAATATAAGTATATTTCAGCATTCTAAGATTCCTTCCTCAGCAAAACGCTTATATAGGCTAAATCGAAGAGCATTGGTTACATGAGAAGATGAGGTAATATTAGGCACATAAATAGCCAAATTAAAGGAAAAACTCTTACGATCAAATGCTGTAAAACTCACCTGTGGGATAGGATTTTTTAAAACGCCTTCTGTCGCAGAAGCAATCTCTAACAAAATTTCAGCAACATGCTCTGGAGCAACCTTAGATGATACAGTAACTGGTATATCAATTCGTCCTACTTTATTACGTCGTGTCCAATTACTAACGTTGTTATTAATAAGGCTTGAATTGGGAATAATAATCGTCTTACGCTGAATTGTCTCAAGTTCCGTTGCACGCACACTAATACGCTTAACAACACCCCCTACTGATCCAGATTCTATATAGTCCCCTATTTTAAATGGTCTTCCAACTAAAATAATAAGTCCAGAGACAAAGTTTTGGACAATATTCTGTAAACCAAAACCTATACCAAGTGAAAGTCCTCCAGCAATAAGAGCGAAATTTCTAAGATCCAAACCTGCCATTGATAATCCGGTCAAAGAAGATACAACAACGCCTCCATAACTTATCACTGTTTTGATAGAATTACGTATACCAGAATCGAACTCTCCATGAACCAACACCACATTATCTAACCAACCAATAAATCGGCGAATAAGAAACCAGCAAACACAAAAAGAAATAATTCCTGTTACAAGAGAAATCAAAGAAAGACTAATATTTCCAATCTGAAAACCGGTCACCGATTGCCACAAAACTGCTTTTAAATCAGAATAGGAAAATCCAAACTGTACAGCAATTGGCATTGCACAAAATATAACAACAAATAAATTGAGAAAAACGCTCACAAAAACTCCCAATTGATTCATCGTTTTTTCTTCTAAATGAAACCTCTGCATCAAAAGATGACCAACCGTTGTTTTCATAAATTGGTCTTTAGTTCCAAGTGCTTGAGCGCTTTGTATTCCTAAATACATGAGAACTAAAAATGCTCCATCAATCATAATTTGCTGCGTAATAAAACGCGCAAGTCCAACGTAACCTAAAAAATTCAATACAAAGAGCAGTAACCCCAAGCCAATAAGAGGAATGCGTATATAAAATGGCCAAAAGTATGGCTCTTTTTTTTCTTCTTGAACACGCCTACGTCTAAACCGCAAAGGTACAAATGATATTATAAATAGCAATATCGCTACAAGAAAAACAGCAATAAAACTTTTAGCAATTGTTAAAGATAGAGGCGCTGAAATGATTTGATAAATACTATCAAGAACAGCGTCAAATGCCAAAATACCCCCTAAAGAAGTGAGTAAAATCACTAATTGATAAGCAGACGATGATGTAATCTTGAGAAGACCTACATGGGGCCTATTCGATGATAGAAGAACAACCGCTAATCGATTGATTAAAAATAATAAAATAATTTGACAACCTATCATATCAAAAACTGTTGTAAGCTTACCTAGATCTAAGTTAAAACTACGAAACAAAAACAACACAAGATAAACGCAAAGAATACATACAAGTGAAGGTAAGAGAACTGAAATAAAGGCGATCAATAAGCGTTGTAAATAAGATATTTCCTCATTAGACTTCGTAAAGTGGCAATACACATGAACAAGAACTTTTTGAGAAAAATACGAAAGTCCCAAAGTAATAAAAAGTGGAATTAAAAAGCAAAGAAATAGTTGTAAAAACTTGAAGTAAAATATAAAATTCCACCAAGAATTTAACAACACAAGAAAATCTGATGAAGCCTCTTTTGTTTTTTGGACGAGATGTTTAACCATCGGAATCGAAAACTCAAGCCTATACGTAAGCGTGCGTTTAAAAAGCTCCCGAGATTGAGAAATAGAAAGTTCAGCTATTCTATTTGCCGCTAAGAAAATTGCTTCAAAACGAAGCATGATACTGTTAATTTTAGCTTTTTGCTCTATCAAATAGGAATATTCCTTCACAGAGCTTTTCAGTTTTTTCACGTCACGATGGAGCTCCATTAATTGATCAAGAAGTGTATTAATCTCATTAAGAGGAGGACGCAAAACAAATGCTGCCTCAATAGCACGTTCACTGATATCTTGTGCACGTAACCGTAATTCTTCTAAAGCACGCTCATCTTCTGGCTTTCTGTCAAAATCTCTTTTTAAAGTTTCAGTATTTTCTTCAAGAGTCTTAATAATCAACTGTTGTTGCAGAATAATTTCATCAACTGAATAAGAAGCTATCGTTTGTTCGACAATTGTATTTTGTGCCCCCCTATTACCCCATGCACCAGAATTAAATACAAAGATAATCCCCAAAAGAAGGAAAAGTATGTGGATGTTTTTTCTACAAAATGAATACATATCTACCTTATGAGCACAAAAGGGATTTTATTTTTCTCTTTTAAATATGGTATAAAGTAGATATTTTCAACTTTTATAGAATAATCTTATAAAAGCTTTCCCTTATCCTATAATACTGGTAATAAGATAAAAGAATGATAAATAAGCTGAACTCAATAAGATTAAAGAAAGCACTCTAGCATGTTTTTTTTGCACCTTTATTGCAAAAAAGAAGATTTTCTTCCTTTGACAACCTGGATTTTTCTATCCAGTTTAGGTGTATTCTTGACGAGCAACCTAGAAACACGTGCTTATTTAATCAAACAATCACACACCAATAATGTCATTAAAACGAATAGACTTGATTTACATCATAAGTGTGACCATGTGAATGTTACCACAACTGAAAACAAAAAATTTGTAACACTCCATACAGAATCTATTTTTATCAGGACCTTTCAAAAAATCCTAACATTGGATTTCTTTTTAATAAAGATTCCAGCTGTTGACACACGATTTCGTAACGTTAAAACACAATATTTCTCAAATAAACGCGCTCCTCCCAATGAACACACTTAATTCTCTTCCTTGAATATAAAAACGATCATCTTATTTTACTTGTGCTTTTAACTTTGAATAACTGTTAGATTGCCTATTTACGGAATATATCATGCGTACACCTGGTTGGTTAACTACCCTTTATTGTTTTATTCTTTTAAGCAGCATTTATGTTGCCTTACCCAATTTATTTTCACACGAACAAGTTAAAAACTCGAAATTCTTACCCGACACCCGTGTAGCACTTGGTCTTGACCTTCAAGGAGGCTCTTCTCTCCTGCTCGAGGTTGATAGCAAAACGTTAAAACGCGATCAGTTACATATAGTTTTAAGCAATGTGCGCAATGTATTGCGTGAAAAACAAATCCGCACCTCAAGTGTGCGTATTGTTGAAGATAGCGTTATTGCCCTTATTTCTGACCCATCGCAAACTGAAAAAGCACTCTCTGCTTTGAAAACATTAATAACCCCCATACACAGTAGCTTTGGCACAACAGAACATAACATCACGATCAGTGCTCAAAATGAAACTCTCCGCGTCACATTAACAGAAGCTGGTATAAAAGACCGTGTCAGCAATGCTATTGAACAAAGCTTAGAAATCATCCGTCGTCGTATAGATCAAGTTGGTGTTTCAGAACCAGCCATCCAAAAGGTCGGAAATGATCGTATTATGGTCCAATTGCCTGGACTACAAGATCCAAAACAACTGCGTGATCTTTTAGGAACAACCGCTAAGATGAGTTTTCATCTTGTTCCTTCTAATGTGGACCCCAATAATCCCCCTATAGGTGTTTCTATTCTCCCTGGATACACTGATGCAACACAACATTATGCAATTTATGATCAAATTGCTTTAGATGGAAATGTCCTGAAAGATGCCCGTGCAGGTTTTGACCCCCAAATACCAGGACGTTCTATTATTTCATTTACGCTAGATTCCGCTGGCGCAAAAATATTTGCCGATATAACACGACAAAATATTAACCGTCCTTTTGCCATTGTTCTGGATAATAAAGTTTTAACCGCTCCGACCATCAATAGTGTCATTCCCAATGGACAAGGTCAAATTACAGGAAACTTTGACCCCAAAGAAGCCTCAACTCTGGCTGCTCTGCTTCGTGCTGGTTCCCTCCCCGCACCACTCACGGTCATTGAAGAGAGAACCGTAGGTCCAAATCTTGGTGCTGATGCTATCCAAATGGGACTTTACACCGGCATAATTGGCTTTATTCTTGTTGCAATTTTTATTTTTCTTCTCTATCGTATTTGGGGATTAATTGCCAATATAGCACTAGCTCTGCACACAATTTTAACATTTGCTGCACTGAGTCTTTTGGGTGCTACGCTTACGCTGCCTGGTATTGCTGGTATTATTTTAGGCATCGGTATTGCCGTTGATGCTAATATCCTTATCAATGAACGTATCCGTGAAGAAAGTCGAAAAGGTGTGGGTGCTTTTGCAGCCCTAGATCGTGGATTTAAACACGCTTTTGCAACCATTGTTGATGCAAATGTTACAGCAATTATAGCGACCGTCTTACTATTTTGGTTTGGCACAGGCCCAGTTCGTGGTTTTGCCGTAACAATGTTGCTTGGTATTATCATCTCCATGTTTACAAATATCACCATTGTACGCATCATCATGATTTGGATCGTTCGTAAATGGAAAATTAAAAAATTGCATATTCACTCTGCTTTCAACATCATGCCACAAAACACAACTTTCCACTTTATGAAAGCACGTTTCATTGGTATTGGCGTCTCAATTGTTTTATCAATGGCTTCAGTTTTTCTCTTTTTTAAGCCTGGATTGAATTTTGGTATTGATTTCATTGGCGGAAGCCAAATGAGTATTACCACGAAAGGACCAGCAGATCTAGCAACTCTGCGTTCCAAGCTTTCTACTCTTAATATTGGTGAAGTTACCTTGCAAAATATTGATAACGAAAATACCGTATTAATTCGCATGCAGAAACAAAGCGGTGGCGAAGCACAACAAACCACCGCCATTGATAAGGTCAAAACAGCTGTACAAAATATCTATCCCGATACCACATTCGATCAAATAGAAGTTGTTGGTCCCAAAATTTCAGGTGAGCTTGCCACAGCTGCTTTTACTGCTGTTATTCTTGCGGCTATTGCCATGTCTCTCTATATATGGTTACGCTTCGAGTGGTTCTTTGCCATTGGAGCAATTATCACTCTCATTCTAGACACCACAAAAATGATTGGCTTTTTTGCTTTGTTTCAATTTGATTTTAATTTAACGGCTATCGCCGCACTCTTAACAATTGTTGGATATTCTATAAATGATAAAGTTGTCGTCTATGATAGGATGCGCGAAAATATGCGTCTTTATAAAAAAATGCCGTTGCGCGAGCTGATTGATCTGTCAATTAATCAGGTTCTTGTACGTTGTTTTTTTACATCAGCCACAACAATTCTTGCGATGCTCCCCATGGCGATATGGGGTGGAAGTGCTGTTCATAATTTTGCATTACCCATGGTCTTTGGGATTATTATTGCAACATCATCCTCTATCTTTATTGCTGCTCCTATTTTACTCCTGCTAGGAAATTGGTGGCGTGAACGAAATAATCGTGCAAATATCAAAGTGAAATAAAAATGCCCTTTAATGCGTATGGTACATCTCGCCTCTCTTCTCATAGAAATATAGTCGTTTTCATTCATTCGCTTTTTGATCAAGAATAGTAAATAATCCATGCTCCACGACACACCACTTATCACAACTATTGTTGCAGGCTTATGTTTAGCATTTCTCTTGGGAATGATTGCTAGCCGTTTACGTATTTCACCCCTTGTAGGCTATTTGTTAGCTGGTGTTATTGTGGGACCCAATACAGGCGGATTTAAAATAGATTCCGTCATCATTAATCAACTTGCTGAAATTGGTATTATTTTGCTGATGTTTGGTGTTGGGCTCCACTTTTCATTAAAAGACCTTTTATCTGTCAAAGCTATTGCTGTCCCCGCTGCTATTGCACAAATGGCATTTTCTACTTTTCTAGGTTTGTGCCTTGGTCTGATTATGGGATGGGGCTTTAGTGGTAGTTTGATTTTCGGTCTTGCTTTATCCATAGCAAGTACCGTTATCCTGCTACGTGCTTTGCAAGAGCGTCATCTTATTGAAACAGAAAAAGGACGCATTGCCGTTGGATGGTTGATTATTGAGGATTTAGCAATGGTCCTTATACTTGTCCTCATCCCTTCCTTGGCAAGTGCCCTCAGCAATACCAAAAAAGAAGCGTTGGATCCTCTTGTTCAATGGTTGGATTTAAGTATTTGGGGTATTTTTGGTCTCACCATCCTGAAGGTAATTGTATTTATTGCACTTATGCTCGTCATTGGGCGACGCGTTATCCCATGGCTTTTAAAAATGAGCGCACAATCGGGATCACGTGAATTATTTCGTCTTAGCGTCTTTGCTATTGCATTAGGAGTAGCTTTCGGAGCCGCTCATTTATTTGGAGTTTCTCTTTCTCTTGGTGCTTTTTTTGCTGGTATGGTCATGAGCGAATCAGAATTAAGCCACCGTGCCGCGGAAGAATCTTTACCACTGCGCGATGCTTTTTCTGTTCTCTTTTTTGTTTCTGTAGGCATGTTATTTGACCCCGAGAAACTCTTAACTCATTTTTTCCCTCTCTTAGCAACCTTATTCATTATCGTAATCGGAAAATCTGCTGTTGCCTTTTTCATCGTTAAAGCTTTTCGCTATTCTAATGCAACAGCTTTGACTATTTCTGCAAGCCTTGCCCAAATCGGAGAATTTTCCTTTATCCTTGCTGGTTTAAGTTTAAGCTTAGGACTTTTAAACAATGACGCTCATGATTTAATTCTTGGAGGAGCAATTTTTTCTATTTTGCTCAATCCTCTTGTTTTCATTGCCTGTAATAAAATTAAAAAACGTCTAGAAAAAAATTCTGCATCTTCACAAAATACCCAAACAATTATTGATATTGATCCACAAGATCCTGACCAAGATTTTTTACCGATGACCTTAAAAAACAACCATATCGTAATTATTGGCTATAGTCGTATCGGTAAGTGTGTTGCATTATCTTTAATAAATAGAGGTGAACCTATAGTGATCGTAGAAGAATCAAAACGCCTCTCTGATAAAGCGATTGCAGATGGCTTTGAGGCTATTTGCGGCAATATCATTCAACAAGAAATAATGAACGCAGCAAATATAAATAATGCACATAAAGTTGTTATTACAATGCGAAGTACCATTGAAGTAGGAGAATGTATCGTAAATATCCGTGATATGAAGAAAGATATCCAGATAATCACACATGCATTATCCGACACAGAAACAACATATCTCATTGATTTAGGTGCTGATGTTGTAGTAACAGATGATGAAGAAATTGCCAATGGTATTATAGAGTATATAACAGAACGAAGATCTGTAAGGAATATGCTCAATCATGAAAATTTACAGAAAACATAAAATGGATACAGAATCGTGAAAATAAAGCAATTTATATGGCCATTGATTGGTATCTTAGCAATGCTGGTATCTATTCGAATTCTTTACATGAAGCTCTCTGCCATTTCATTTGGGGATGTATTGGAGCGCTTGAGCAATTTAAATGCACAGCACTGGTTATTAGCCTGTTTATGTTCTCTCCTAGCTTATGCTGCTCTTGCTGGATATGATCGAATTGCCTTGCAACATCTAGGCCATAAAATTTCTTGGATTTTTATCGCCATATGTTCATTTACAACCTACGCTCTTTCACACAATATCGGTGCTTCAGTTTTTTCTGGTGCCGTTGTACGCTATCGCGCCTATAAAATGAAAGGATTAAACGGAACAGAAATCGCAATATTAGTAGGTTTTTGCTCTTTTACTTTTGTAATCGGCACAATCTTACTTTTGGGAATCGTTTTGGTGCTGCAACCCGAAATTATCACCCTCATTCATAAAGAACTTCCTGAATGGCTCGGAACAACGGCTGGAGCAATTTTACTCAGCTGTATAGCACTTTATACGTTTGGCAGCTGGCTTCAGTTAAAACCCTTACGCTTGGGTAAAAAAATTCAACTCTCCTATCCCCGGCTGAAAATTGTTATTCAACAGCTTCTCATTAGCCCTCTAGAGCTTTTAGGAGCAGCAGGAATTATATATGCTGTTCTCCCACATAACGCAGATATTCATTTTATCTCTGTTCTTGGTGTTTTCCTAGCATCTTTTACGATAACTCTTCTCTCTAATGCTCCAGCAGGAGGAGTAGGAGTTCTTGAAGCTCTCTTCATAACAGGCATGCCCAATATAAATCCAACCGATGTTATTGCAGCACTTATTGTCTTTAGAATGTTTTATTTGATTATACCGCTTATCCTTTCATTATTTGTGGTCGTCATTTTTGAGGCGCAACAATATTGGAAAAGAGCCCCCAAAACACCACCTGAATAAATAAAAGGCTATCAATGACTTCTTTTTTTATGTACCTATAAAAGAACAAAACACCATCGTGTTGCCAATTTACATATCTTTTTTAAGAAACCTCTCTCAACGCTCTTCTCCATTACACAGCAGTACCCATAAATGGTATAATAGTAAAGCTATTGTTGCACCATCAACTTTATACTTAATAAAAGATCAAGCCTGCGCCATTATACTATTTTTCCAATGTTATGATAACTTTTAGCACTTAAGAACATTAATAAGAATTATTTTCATGCCTTTCTTCAATAGTCTTTATCCACACGTTAATCCCATTTATGATGCACAAATGAATGATTTTAATTAATTTATTATAAGAAGGATTGAAACAAAAGAAGTTTATGATAGTAAAGTTTTTTCAAACAAATAATAATCAATTCTTTATAAATCAATATATTATAATGAATCTAAGTAGCTTTCTTAATATTTATATTTTTAGAGGTTTAGCTAACGGAAAGACAGCATAGCGTAACCACACAGCTTAATATTTTAAAACTTTAAGCCTCATTAAAGTTTATTGTCTTTCGTTTAACAGGTATTAACTTTAAACAATTAAATTGATATAATTTTACTCCTTGTATGTCCAGCTAACTACTTCATTTTATCTTGATTTACCCTCTTGGAATACTGATGATTATTACAGAAGTTTTTTGTTTAAGCGGGAGAGTTATCAAAAAATATCCACGCTGCTGACACAACTAAAGTGTAAAGTTTCTTCTGTCTTTAAACAATATGCTAAAAATCCAAAAAAATTTAATCAATTTATATTAAAAGAAGTGAAAACTGTTGATTTTTATACCCCTTTAAATAACACAATTGTCGGTAAGAGGCTTCTCCTTACCAATTGCAACTTAAAAAAAGAAACAATACGCATTAAAAGATCTTAAAATGTCCTTTGGAAGTTCTTTGAGTCCCCTAAAAAGTACAAACACCGATGACTAAGCTATATCAACAATCTTCACTTTTAAACAAACAGATATGGGGAAATCCTACTGCCCAATTTTATTTAGAAAATCGTACCTTAAAAAAATTACGCAATCAATAAGTTATTTACGGTATAAAACCAAATGGTGGGTGATGAGGGGATCGAACCCACGACCCGCTGATTAAGAGTCAGCTGCTCTACCGACTGAGCTAATCACCCATAAGTTTCTCAAAAAATGAGAATGAGCGTTTCTATAACGCTCCTAAGAGTGGATGTCTAGATATTTTGTTGTTTGTTATATGAACTCATTGTCTGTAAGGTTAAAAATATGATATTCACCACTTGATCTTATATAAAAATAAACTCATTATAAGAAGCTTTATAAATAAATGTTCTGATTGTTATACAGAACCTATAGTTAGAGGATTATCGAGCATAATGCCCGAGCGAAAATTAGAAGAACCTTCTTGTGGTTGTAAGCGGGATGGGGCATCATTTTGTTTTATCAACAATCACATGCATTCAAGCAATATTGTGCTGTTTTTTTCTTTGAATATAAGTTTTTTTACATTCAATGTTCATGATCCAATATACGAATAAAAGCCTATGAATTTTTTTTGTCAATCGCGCGCTTTTAAGCTTCTAAAAGGTAATGAATGATGGAATGGATCACTGATCCCCATGCGTGGTTTGGTTTGATCACGCTGGTTTTTCTCGAAATTGTTTTAGGAATAGATAACCTTATCTTTATTGCAATTTTAGCTGAAAAATTGCCACTGCATTTGCGTGACCGCGCACGCTTTATAGGTCTTACTTTAGCATTAATTATGCGGCTTTTCCTTCTTACCGTTATTGGATGGGTTATGAGACTCGATAGGGTAATTCTTTCACTTTCATCTTTTGTATTTAGTTGGCATAGCTTTATTTTAATCGGTGGTGGAGCCTTTTTGCTCGCAAAGGGAACGCTAGAATTACATGAAAGGTTAGAAGGAGTATCACATGAAAGAAAAACAGGCGTTGGTTATGCTGTTTTTTGGCAAGTAATCGTCCAAGTCGTGGTGCTGGATGCTGTTTTTTCACTAGACAGTATTATTACCGCAACAGGTATGATTGCAAAAGAGCAGGCAGCAGTTATGTATATCGCAGTCATAGCTGCTATGGGAGTAATGATGTGCGGATCTGGTGCTCTTATGCGTTTTATTAATCGTCATCCCACTATTGTAATCCTTTGTCTTGGTTTTTTGATGATGATTGGTTTTACTCTCATTGTTGAAGGATTTGGTTTTCATATTCCAAAAGGGTATTTGTATGCTGCTATTGGTTTTTCTGTTCTCATCGAAGCTTTTAATCAAATTGGACGTCGTAACCGTGAAAAAATGATTAAAACGAATGATCTACGCAGTAGAACAGCTGATGCTGTTTTGAGGCTCTTAGGAGGAGGAAGCAAAGATAGTCACCTTGCTGAGACTGTAGATGTTATTGCTGAACAGGCCGCAGCTTCTGAATTGTTTAGACCAGAAGAAAAGGAGATGATTCGTGGTGTTCTCGATTTAGCTGATCGCCCTGTTCGCTCTATCATGTCGCCGCGTAATGAGATTGAGTGGTTAGATTTAAATGCTGATGAAAATGAAATGCGTGAAGAATTACAAAAGGTTAAACATAGCCGCTTAATTCTTGCGCGTGAAAAAGTGGATGAATTTGTTGGCGTTGCATTGACAAAAGATCTTCTTTTGAATTTGGCTGAGGGGAAAAAGATTAATTGGAAAAAAGCTATGCGAGAACCCCTCGTTGTTCATGAAAACACAAGTGTTTTACGATTGATGGAGCAGTTACGTCATTCTTCGATTCAGCTTGCAATTATTGTTGATGAGCATGGATCTTTTGAAGGAATTGCAACACCAACCGATATTCTTGAAGCTATTGCAGGAGACTTTCCTGATGACGATGAAGAACTCATGATCGCAGAACAACTTGAAAATGGCAGTCTTCTTGTTGAGGGATATGCTGATATCCGCCGTTTAAGTGGTTATCTTGGACGTAACCTTGTGGATGAAGCAGATCGTTATACGACTCTGGCAGGCTTTATGCTTTGGCAGTTTGGTCATTTACCAAATGAGGGAGAAAGTTTTGAAACTGATGGTTTACACTTTAAAGTGATTGAAATGGAACGCAGAAACATATCTAAAATCCTTATTTCTCCACTTGTATCACCAGAAAAAAGCTAATTCTTTTTATAAGCAAAATGAATAAAAAGATTTTTTTATGATTAAAAATTGAAAAGAATAAGCAGCTGATAACTCAATTGCATTTCATTATTTTTATATTTTTTTTAAGCGTAAAATAATGACATACAAAAGTTATATTATCAATGAACTTTCCATTATAAAAAATTTTCATTGATGATTGACGAAAAGCTGGAAGAGAGAAAATGGTGCAAAATTATTTGTCAATGGTCATTAATCTCAAAACAATGAATATATACAACATATTGATTTATAATAATTATTTATTACAATATTACCTTCACATCAAGAAAGCCTCTTTCAAACATCAGATTTCCGCCAATGGATAAAACTCCACCATTGTTGAGTTCACTCAACTGATGATGGCATCTTTAAACCAGACTCTGGCTCCTATAATCTTTTTAGATCTTCTTGATATTTCTTAAGGAGCTATTCCTTAGCTTTTGTTTCGATAAATTTAGCTATTTTTTTCCTTCCAAGAATGAAACTCCACCTCTCTGGAAAGCTTTTATTAAGAACTTTGTTTTTCTTCCAGATGGTTCATATTTTTTACTACTTTTGCAATGAAAGCGTAGCTGTGTTGCTTAGATTTGACTACTTCTTTGACTACAGCCAATGCACGTTCAAAATGAATCTGTTGGGTATTTTCATCAAAGCCTAAATGATCCTCTGCACTGAAACTTTGATAATAAGATTGTAAGGTTGCAACATCACCCAATAAAGCCAGTGCACCAATATGAAGTAAGCTATAATCTGCATCATCTACCTTGATAACCTTTATGTGCCTCCAACTTCACTCTATCGCCAAGGTGGTGCTCCATATCTGGAATAAAAGCATTTATGAAGATCAATTTTTTCTATCGCCTATTTCAAGACATAATCAAGCTTAATTCCAACCAATCTGCATATATTCCTTCTTCACAAACTCTCAACCCCTTTTTATAAAAATCAAGTTGTAGATCCTGTAAGTGCTGAGAATTGATAGGGATCAATTACCATACAGGCAGCAGATAAAATACCAGTACTAATCGAAACTCCAACATCAACTTACGGATAACCTTTGATAATTGCGTCATTATAAAGAATTTGTACTTCACAATCTGGGAGTTGATAACATGCTGAATAATTATCTAACTCTTTAATTTTTTCAACAAACCAATCAAGATTTTTGAAGAACACTGTTGCACTCTCCATGATTAAAAAATTCTTTGCTCTACCTCAAAAGAGGTTGTATCCATATCAAAAGTCAAAAGCGAAGCAGATTTTTGCAAACAAAAGTGATAACGCCGTGTAAGAGAAGAATCTTATCAATAAGGTCTTTGGTGATTTCTTTTGCAACGTCTAAACGAGATGGAATCTTATTCATAAAAAAAATATAATAAAGTCAATAGTTTGTGTGCAATTATTCTATATGAATCCCATTTAAAATCTACACTTTTATACGTGATTTAATTAACCATTTTTCATAAACAATTACCATGTATGGATAGACCATAAAACGCATGTAAACATTCAAATGAAGTGAACGCAGCTATCATTCATAACAGTTCATAAATTTTATGATACGTTTTTATCACACACAAATCGCATTATTAAAAACGTAATCGTTTGAAATTATCGATAACATAAATTGCATGCGTTTAAAGAATGGTATGGGGTTTACTCTTTTTTTGAGCTAAACCTTAAAAGAAATAATCATTTGAAACTATCATAGAATAGGTTTTAATTCATTAAGGGCACATAAAAGGATTTAAAGACAAGTCGATTTAAAGCGCCGCTTACTAAAAAGTTAGTCAATAATAAGCAGACATTATATAGATATTATCATCACAACAGGTAATGAAATTGATAATGTTATGTCGTAGAAATCAAAAGATTTTTAATGATATAACGCAGGCAAACAAGCAAAAAACGTTTTAAAAGTTACAGTTTAAAAATACGAAACCAAATGAAGTCCCCTCAAATTTGAGGATACTTATTAAGACAAAGATAAGTAGATAAATTTCAAAAGGATTGCAATCATATTACAAAGGCATGGTGTTTTACTCAATTTTGAGTCAAAAGCGACAATGTTTAAAGAATGCTCTATTCTAAAGTTAACGAGCTCAAATTTGAGCTGATTAATTTTGCCAGCCCAAATATGGACCGGCTTATTTGCAGAGAAGTTAAGTTTAAATGCAAAGTGAAAATACGCTTATGAGAACCTCACTAAATGAACGTTTAAAGACATAAAATGATATCTCTATAAAAACGTTTGAAACCTAGATTTATAACAGTTTAAAAGCCTTAGATTTTATAAAAAGCGGTTGTTTATTGTCTTATGAAAAGCTGCTTTTAAAAACCAATGTTCGTAAATGTAAACAACGGGTTTTGTTACAAATATTCACTTAATATGCATTTTCTCTTGAGAGTCTTGATATGAACCTACCAAGCATTGAGACATTTTGATAATGTACTTTGTGTCAAATGACCACTTCAAAAATGCGAGCGTTATTCTTAATACGCTTTATAGCCATACATAAAGTGTTTATAGGTTCTGTAATTCAAATGAGTGATTAAAGATCATATCTGTCATTTACGTTCCTTTTGATCAGTTTTAATCAATAGAATAGAGCGTTTGCAATATGATACGTTTTGTATACATGCATTCATTATTGACTTCTTTTGTATGATCTGTAGTACCTCTATTTAAAAGCAGCTTCATATCAATTGGCACAGCTTTCTTTTATGATGCGTTTATAACCATCAAAGAAGCACCCTCCACGTCTGTCATTTATTCTGTTTATCAATCTTGATAACATCATCACTTTCATAAACCTCTCAATTTATGGGAACCGAATATAAATCGCTATGTCTTTTTATTCTTGCATTGCCATATACATTACTTCTAATCACGATATAATCAGGAGATCTTGGCATAGCCATAAACAGAGCCGTAGACCTTAGTATGACACCCCACGCTAGCATTGCCGTAAACCTTGCCTAACAACCGCATGATCATAAACCGCGGCATTGCTATGAATACGTGCACTACCGGATAATTTTGCATTCCCATAAACCCGCGCTTAATGATAAACTCAAACGTTATAAGAAAGATGAGCATTGTCATAAACATGAACACCAAAATACACATGGGTTTTATCACATATAAGGGTATTGCCATACACATAGCCACCAATGGCAGCATTGCCATAGCCCCTTATATTTTCATAAACACAACCAGATTTTACAACACAGACATTATCAGCAACCCAGCAATTACCATCATGAGAGAGATTGCTTTCATTTTCAATAAAAGCATCCAGATCGCTTTTTTTACATCACCAAAATCGTTTAAAGCACGAATGCGATAATATATGTATACATGACCAGTCACGAAATCCATTTGATTGATCTATTCATATTTTGGATGGTTTTTTCTGATTAACAGGAGCGGTTTCATTTGCAATGAAAGAAATAACGGAGGTGTTTTTTGATATAGTTATCATAATTAAACCTGTATGTTTTTAAAAGTTTTGAACAGACATTAAGCCAGCTCCAAACCAAATGTTTGTTGCATCAAGCGCTCTGTTCAAACTAATAATAACATATTCATTACCTAGTAGTAGAATACCAACTCCTACACCTGCATAAAGCGAAGCAATAATCCGCCCATATGGCTATGCTGCATGACCATAATAGAACCCAAAACCATCATTGCTACACTCGCAACACCAGCAGCAAAACGGATCAAAAGGACTAAGTGTTAACGCCATGAAAATAATTAAGTGCACTCATCACTATAGCTGCACAAGATAGTATGCGAGGAGCAAGAAATATAATCCCAATTCTGCCAAACGTAAAGAACATACTCCCAACTAAATAACCACCATAATTAGCGTTCAGTATATAAGAAAGTTGATTAAAAGTAAACAATCCCTCATCCAACATAACTGGCAATATTGGTGTATAGAGAAATCACCAGATACCCATATCAAAACCATATCGAATACAGCATTTTGAAACAATTCAAATCTTAACGGTTGTTTTTTCCCCCTTATTATTCCTTTAACTGGTGATATTTCTCATCCGCGTTCCATATCACCATAACAGCCTTTAACTCCAAAAATAGAATAAAAGCAAATTTAGCTATCTATTTTAATGCTCAAAACAATATATTTAGCGGTCTACTATCAACATCACCAGATCAGTTTTACAATAACATATTGAATTAATATGTATTTTTATGTTATAAATGTTTATAGTTAAATTGAAAGCATATTTAGATAACCTTGCTTTTTTATCTCGATATTCAAAATGACTAACCGAAAAATTATATACGCAGCCGTAAATTTTACTTCTCTTAAAATCATTTGCTTATTCGCTGCAAAACTTAATAAACAACTCAAATAACCATTTTCATAAAAGAGGAAATTGGCTTCTTTTAGATAATATTGTTATTTAGTATGATATAAAGTTGAAAAATTTGGTGCACCCGACAGAATTCGAATCTGTGACCTCTGCCTTCGGAGGGCAGCGCTCTATCCAGCTGAGCTACGGGTGCTTCACACTGATTATTAAAATCAGTTATGGTCTTTTAACTAATCATACTCTTAGCTTCAATGCTAAATTATCATTCTAATAAAAAAATTACTCGTTTGTAATTTATCTAACGACGCATTCCTTTTACTTTTTAATGATACTTTACCTTGAAATAACTTCTCTTTATTCAATGCTCTTTTTATTATAAAAAGAGCTTTTATTACAACTTCAAAACTCTCAAAAATAAGTTACAACATAAATTATAAGTATCAGGATAATTTTTAAATGGCTACATTACCAAGTCGCTTTCATTTTATTTCCGCAGAAACTGAGGAGGCTATCAAAGCTACCCATAAATTAATTTCCGTTTATGGTCATTCTTCTCTGGAAGAAACTGATATTGTTGTTGCAATCGGTGGTGATGGGACAATGTTACAAACCGTACGAGATGTCATGAACACAGGCAAACCTATTTATGGTATGAATCAAGGTTCTGTAGGGTTTCTTATGAATGAATTTCATGAAAAAAAATTGCCCAATCGTATTGCTGCCGCACATAAAAAAGAAATCCATCCCCTGCGCATGATTGCAAAATCTGAATGTCAAGATTCTATCGAGGCGCTTGCAATTAATGAAGTATCCCTCTTTCGGCAATCTTATCAAGCGGCAAAAATTCGCATCACCATTGATAACAACGTACGCATGGAACAATTAAGTTGTGATGGTGTCCTCGTCGCTACACCAGCTGGATCAACCGCCTATAATTTATCAGCACAAGGACCTATCTTACCTCTTATGGCTCCCCTTATGGCCCTCACTCCCGTTAGCCCTTTTCGCCCTCGGCGTTGGCATGGAGCTTTGCTTCCCGATACAGTAACAGTGCGCTTTGATATGCTTGAACCTGACAAACGCCCTGTAAATGCTGCTGCAGATAATATTGAAGTTAAATCTGTTCATTCAGTTACTATTTCAATGGCAACAGAAGTAACAGCTTCAATCCTTTTTGACTCAAATCATTCATGGGATGAGCGCATTTTATCAGAACAATTTCGCTATTAATGATTGTATTATGCGTTTTATATGTATATGATTGTTATAGTTATTTTTTTTGTGAAAACATCTTAACACTTTTAAAGAGTGTAGAATATTGGTTATAATCATCATTAGATAGCGCAGTTAAAATCACAGAGCAGTTGATAAAAAAATGATACCATCTTTAAACAGTTTTGATGATTTAGGTCTTTCCGCAAAGGTTATTAATGCGGTGAAATCAGCGGGGTATACAGCTCCGACACCTATTCAAAGTGAAACAATTCCGCATGTCCTTCAAAGAAAAGACGTTTTAGGAATCGCCCAAACGGGAACAGGTAAAACTGCCTCTTTCGTATTGCCTATGCTCACTCTCCTTGAAAAAGGTCGTGCAAGAGCACGAATGCCCCGTACGCTCATCTTAGAACCAACAAGAGAAATTGCAGCTCAAGTTGAAGAAAATTTCGATAAATACGGAATAAATCATCGTTTAAACGTTGCTCTCTTGATTGGTGGGGTATCTTTTGAACTCCAAGATCGCAAACTTGAACGAGGAGCTGATGTTCTTATAGCAACACCAGGGCGCCTTCTTGATCATTGCGAGCGCGGTAAACTACTCCTGATGGGCGTTGAAATCCTTGTGATTGATGAAGCTGATCGCATGTTGGATATGGGCTTTATTCCTGATATTGAACGCATCTGTAAGCTAACCCCTTTTACGCGTCAAACTTTGTTCTTTTCTGCAACAATGGCGCCAGAAATTACAAAACTAACGAAACAATTTTTACATTCTCCCGTATCTGTTGAAGTTACAAAAGCTTCCTCAACAGCTACCACAATTACACAACGGCTTGTCAAATCTGGAAATAAATCATGGGATAAAAGAGCGGTTTTACGAGAGCTTATCCAAAATGAAGGTGCAGAGCTTCAAAATGCAATCATTTTCTGTAATCGAAAGAGAGATATTTCTGAACTTTTTAGATCGCTCATCAAACATAACTTTAATGTAGGGGCACTTCATGGAGATATGGACCAATATTCGCGCATGAACACCCTAGCTGATTTTAAAAATAATAAACTTACACTTCTTGTTGCTTCTGATGTTGCTGCCCGTGGACTCGATATTCCAGCTGTAAGTCATGTATTTAACTATGATGTTCCTACACATGCTGAAGACTATATCCATCGAATTGGTCGTACAGGGCGTGCAAATCGTAGCGGAAAAGCCTTTACAATCGTTACAAAAGCTGATCAAAAATATATCAATGCCATCGAGGAAATGAGTAATGAAAAAATTGAATGGCTCAATGGAGATCTCTCAACTTTAATAGCCGATGATCAAACAGAAGATATTGTTGTAAAGAAAAAATCTTCAAAACCATCAAAGAAAACTGCTCCAAAAGAGACTGTTGCTCACACTAAAAAATCTGTAGAAGAGAATAAAACAGAATATATCAAAAATGCAAATAATAAGGAGAAGCCATCTGAGCAACAACGCTCACGAAAAAATAAGAATTACACACCTATTGGATTTGGTGATGATATTCCTGCTTTCATGCTTATAAAAACGTGCAAATAAACCCGTTCTCTACTCTCTTTTAGAGTGAAATGAACAAAATACTTTTAAAAAATCCGCTCTTATTTTCTAGAGAGCCTTTCCGTTACCTTTTCACGCCCTAAAAGCTGCAAAATTTTTCCCATTTCAGGTCCATGATCCATGCCCGTAAGTGCCTGACGTAATGGCATAAATAAAGCTTTTCCTTTTCGACCTGTTTTTTCTTTTAATGCTGTTGTCCAAATTTTCCAACTTTCCTCATTCAAAGCACCTTCAGGTAAGAAATCGAGTGATTGGTGCACAAAAGCACGATCCTCTAGTGCTACTGTATCAAAATTCTGTTCATCATGAATGATTTTCCACCAAAAAACAGCCTCATTGACTTTATTAATATTGCTTCTTATCGCGTTCCAGAAATATTCCGCCTTATCTCCCTCAATAGAAAGTTTTTTAAGGCGCATTTTTACTTCCTCATAGGTTAACTCATGGACAAGATGACTATTCAAAGCAAGAAGATCAGCAATATCAAATTTTGCAACGGATCTTGACGTATCTTGGAGATTAAAATGCTCTAAAAGCGCAGCTTGATTGGGATAGGGATGCACATTTTGCGATGTCCCAATCAAAACGGCAAGGCATTGAACAGCTATAGATTCAAATCCTTCTTCCCGTAGAGAACGAATAGAAAGATCATTATTACGTTTTGAAAATCCTTTTCCTAAAACTGTCGCCAATAAATTGGTATGAGCAAAAACCGGTAATTCTGCATTAAGAGCTTTAAAAAGAGCAATTTGAGCGCCTGTATTTGTAATATGATCATCCCCACGAATAATATGCGTAATAGCCATATCTACATCATCAACAATAGACGGCAATGTATAAAGATAGGTTCCATCTTCACGAATAAGAACAGGATCTGAAAGAGAAGCTAAATCAATCGTCTGCTTTCCCTTTATTGCATCATTCCAGCAAACTTCTGTTCGCTTTGTGTGTAAAGGATCACTTTCAAAATTAGGAAGAAGAAAACGCCAATGGGGTTTACGACCTTGTGATTCAAAGTTTTTTCTCTCTTCTGTTGTCAACTTCAATGCTGCACGGTCATAAACAGGAGGCAATTTGCGTGAAAGCTGGATTTTACGACGCCGCTCTAATTCCTCTGTTGTCTCATAACAAGGATAAAGAAGGCCACGTTGTTTGAGAATTTCTGCCACTTCATCATATCGATTAAATCGCTTGGATTGGTAATAAATTGCATCTGGTTGAATACCAAGCCATTCAAGGTCAACAGCAATAGCATCGATATATTCTTGTTTAGAACGTTCAATATCTGTATCATCATAGCGTAAAATAAATTCTCCCTTATACGCTTGCGCATAAAGCCAGTTGAAAAGCGCAATACGGATATTGCCAATATGAATATAACCTGTTGGAGAGGGAGCAAAACGAACTTTAACCATAAAATAATACTCAATTTTTATCGCGAAAATGATTGACTATAGGATAGCGACGATCGCGTCCGAAATTTTTGTAACTGATTTTTACACCAGGCGCAGATTGACGCCTTTTATATTCGGCACCATAAAGAAGCTGTTCAACTTTCGCAACAGTTTCTCGTGAATGTCCACGTTTAACAATATTACAAATACTCATGTCATTTTCTACAAGAGATTGTAATATATCATCTAAAATAGGATAAGGCGGAAGAGAATCTTCATCTTTTTGATTTTCCCGCAGCTCTGCAGAGGGTGCTTTTTCTATAATATTGGATGGAATGATCATTCCTTTTGGTCCTCTCAAATTGTGCAAGTGATTTTTATTGCGCCACTCCGCTAATGCATAAACCTGCATTTTATAAATATCTTTAAGAGGATTAAACCCGCCATTCATATCCCCATACAGTGTTGCATATCCCACAGCCATTTCTGATTTATTGCCTGTCGTTACCACCATTGAGCCGAATTTATTTGAAAGCGCCATTAAAAGTGTACCGCGTATACGACTTTGAAGATTTTCCTCTGTGACGTCAGAGGGTAACCCTAAAAAAACAGGTGCCATTGTCTTTAAAAAAGCCTCAACAGGTTGTGCAATCGGTATGATTTCATAACGACATCCCAAAAGATCAGCACATTCTTTGGCATCTTTTAATGATTCTTGCGAAGTATAATGATAGGGCATCATAATGGTGCGAACCCTCTCAGCACCAAGAGCATCCACCGCCATTGCCGTACACAGGGCTGAATCAATTCCTCCTGAAAGACCAAGAATAACATCCTTAAAGCCGTTTTTATTAACGTAATCTTTCAACCCCAAAACACAAGCTTGATAATCAGCCGCTAATCCATTGAGAAGACTTTCATTAGGACCTGAAATACAGTGCCATCCCGTCGTTGTTTTTTGCCAATGGCTTAAAGCAATATGGCTATCAAAGTGTTTCATTTGAAATATCTTTTTGCCTTGTCCATTCAAGGCAAAAGACCCACCATCAAAAACGAGCTCATCTTGACCACCTACTTGATTAGCGTAGATAATTGGCACTCCAGATTGTAGAGCCTGTGTATGAACAACGTCTATACGTTTTAATGTTTTATTACGATAATAAGGAGATCCGTTAAGGACAAGAATAATTTCCGCTCCTTTATCTTTAAGCTCTGTACTAAGAGAGGAATCATTCCAAAGATCCTCACAAATGACTATTCCTAATTTAATTCCATGATAGACAATAGGCTGAGGACGTGGACCTGAAGAAAATAAACGCTTTTCATCAAATTCAGCATAATTAGGTAAATCAAACTTCAAACATTCGGCAATGACTCTCCCTTCATCAAGAACCATGACAGCGTTGTAAATATTACCATTGCGCCTTAATGGAAGACCAATGACAATTCCTGGTCCGCCTACGGTTATCTTTGCTAATTTCTCAACAGTCTCTTCACATGTTTTTGTAAAAGCAGGTTTTAGAACAAGATCTTCCGGCGGATAAGCACTTATAAAAAGTTCCGTGAATAAAACAAGATCAGCCCCCTCTTCTTTGGCCTTTTGATGCGCCATGACAGCTAAAGAAAAATTCCCCTCAATATCACCGACAATAGGATTTAATTGGGCAATTGATACCCGAATATCATTTTTCATAAGCCTTTGTATCATTTCATCAGTTTAGCAACCACAACTTTATTCTTCATCATCGGAAACATCATTTTTTAAAATTCTTTTCTGCCATAATGACCTAAAAATATTAGGCAAATTTTTGCCTACCCCCCAGCAGCAATTGCTAACGAGTCAGTCACGCGATTTTTTTTAAGGAGTTCAGCAACAAGAAAAGCCAATTCTAACGCTTGATCTGCATTTAACCGTGGATCACATTGCGTATGATAACGATCAGATAAATCGTCCACAGAAATGGCGTGCGCCCCTCCTGTACATTCAGTAACATCACGACCTGTCATCTCAATATGAATGCCTCCTGGATAAGTTCCCTCTCCACGATGCACTGCAAAAAAATTCTCTACTTCTTTTAAAACATAATCAAAAGGACGCGTCTTATAACCATTGGCAGTAATTGTATTGCCATGCATTGGATCACATGACCATATAACCGCACGCTTCTCGCGTTCAACAGCACGGATGAGTTTAGGTAGATAACTTTCAACTTTATCATAACCAAAGCGCGTAATGAGAGTAAGCCGCCCCAGCTCGTTTTCAGGATTTAAAATATCAATTAATTTCAAAAGCTCATCAGGCTCAATGGAAGGACCACATTTTAATCCTATAGGATTCTTAATGCCGCGACAATATTCAACGTGAGCATGGTCAATCTGACGCGTACGGTCACCAATCCATAACATATGACCAGATGTTGCATACCAATTTCCTGAAGTTGAATCAATCCGAGTCAAAGCCTCTTCATAACCAAGCAACAGTGCTTCATGACTGGTATAAAAAGATGTTTCACGCAATGAAGAATGTGTTTTGGATGTAATCCCTATAGAACGCATAAAATCAATTGCTTCAGAAATACGCTCTGCCAATAATTCATAACGTTCTCCCTGCGGACTGTTAGAAACAAAACTCAACATCCATGTGTGAACATTTTCTAAATTAGCATAGCCGCCTTGTGAAAAAGCTCGCAATAGATTAAGTGTTGCCGCAGATTGGCGATAAGCCATAGACATCCGTTGCGGATCTGGAATACGAGAACCGGCTTCAAATTCAATGCCATTAATAATATCCCCACGATAAGCAGGAAATTCAACTCCCTCTTTTCTTTCAATATCAGAAGAGCGAGGCTTTGCAAATTGACCAGCAATACGACCAATTTTAACAACCGGTTTAGAACTACCAAAGGTCAAAACAATCGCCATTTGCAAAAATACACGAAAAAAATCACGAATATTATCAGCTTCATGTTCTGCAAAGCTTTCGGCACAATCACCACCTTGCAATAAAAAAGCTTGGCCTTTCGCAACGGCTGCTAATTCATTTTTTAAATCACGTGCTTCACCGGCAAAAACTAAAGGAGGATACCTTCTCAGTTTTCGCTCAACATCTTCTAACATAGACTTATCCGGATAAGTCGGAACTTGTTTAATTGGCCTTGTTCTCCAAGTGTCAGGCGCCCATTCTTTTATCATTACACTCTCTCTAAAGATTAATCTTACAGATTAGCATATCAAAAGCTTTTTACCGCAATATATGCTGTTTAACTTTCTATTTTCTTCCCATTTTCATATATATAACTTGGTTTATACATCGTTACCAATTCTTCTGCCATCGTTGGATGCACTGCCATCGTCTCATCAAAGATATCCTTCGTCAGCTTACCCTTGAGAGATATCCCTATAAGCTGAGCCATCTCACCAGCATTTTCCCCTAAAATATGAGCGCCCACAACAATACGGCTTTCACCATCAACAATGAGTTTCATAAGCATTTTCTCTGAACTACCAGAAAGAATATTACGCATAGGACGAAAAACTGTACGATAAATTTCAAGACGCTTATAACGCTTTACCGCCTCCTCTTCTGAAAGACCAACCGTTCCAATCTCTGGCTGTGAAAAAACTGCTGTTGTAATTAAATCATAATCAGGTGTTGTTGGAATATTTTCAAATGCTGCCTTAACAAAACACATTGCATCATGAATCGCAACGGGTGTTAATTGAATATGACCTGTTACATCACCAACAGCCCAAATATGGGGGATATTTGTTGTCATTTTCTCATCAACAACAACTGCACCAAATTCATTCACCTTAACACCTGCCCGCTCAAGTCTTAAACCCGTTGTATTTGGTACACGCCCCGTAGCCAACATAATCTGATCGGCTCTGATTATTTTCCCATTTGATAAAACAACTTCATAACAATTTTCTGCAGCCTGCACTTTAGAAATTGTTATGCCATAGAGAATAGAAATCCCTTTTTCAATCATTGCATCGCTGAGCAATTGCCGCAAATCATGATCAAAATTACGAAGGATTAAATCACCACGATGAAGGAGTGTTGTTTTTACACCTAATTCATGAAAAATATTAGCAAATTCAACACCAATATACCCTCCACCAACAATCACTATTGATTTTGGGAGTTGATTAAGGTCAAAAATCTCATTAGAAGTAAGGCAAAATTCACCGCCTTCTATGGACGTATTTGGTGCAAGTTTTGCCCCTGTTGCAATCAAAATTTTTTCTGCACTTACCCGCTCACCCGTGGCAGAAAGCTCTAATGTGTGATCATCTATAAAAGTAGCACGACTTTCATAAATATGCACATTGTTATTTTCTAATCCCTTACGATACAACCCTTCTAACCTTGATATTTCTTTATTTTTAGCTGCAACCAACTTTTCCCAGCTAAAAATTGGATCCGCATATTCCCACCCAAAACCAACACTTTTCTTAAATTCTTTTACATATTGTGATGCATAAACATAAAGTTTTTTGGGAACGCAACCACGAATAACACAAGTGCCCCCTATACGATATTCCTCTGCTATAGCGACCCGCTTGCCAAGACCTCCAGCAAGCCGTGCTGCACGCACTCCACCAGAACCACTTCCAATAACAAATAAATCAAAGTCAAAAGAGCGCACGAATTATTCCTTCTTATACATCTGCAAGAGTAGGCTAAGATCTTTTATTATCAAATGAAAGTCTTTTTTTCTTTTGAAGAAGCCTTTTTTATAAAGCAGTATTCTAAAAAGACTTATTCTCATTAAAATATTTAAAACGGCGGGAAAACCGCCGCTATTAAAAAAATTAGAAATTGCCCATTGTTGTCATGATATCGATCAAGCTATTTTTTATTTTCTGAAGATTCTGATTTTATAGGCATATTTGTAGGCATAGTAGAATTATTCAAATTAAGTGTTTCAGACATCTCTTTTTTCACATTTTCTACAAGATCCCGCATAAGAGCAGTACGCCATATATCAAATGCTGAATAAGAATCACGTGCAATATTGGGGACTTCTGTCAAAAACTTTTTACCGGTATCAGAATTATAAAATGTTGTTATCGCATCAAGCTCTTTTTGAGTAAAATATTTTGCATATACATGAGCAATCTCTTTTTCTAGATCAGAGCGCCTTTTAATTAAAGCAAGCGCCTGCTTATCAACAATATCAGAAATAGCTGTTGCCAAATTCGGATCATCGCTAATCAGTTCATTTTTGAAATCATGGACCGCATTTGGTAAAAAGCTATCAAATTGATCCGTTGCATGAATAGCTCTGATTGCCTTTCGCGCTGAATCTAAATGTTGATCACTCACACCTTGTGCATAAGCCATACCAACATTCACAACAAAAATAGCAATTGCACTAAAATATACGACAAAACGCTGAAAAGAAAATATTATTTTCATTTAATGATTACCCCGATCGCTAATTATAATTTTAATTCGTTATTCTACCTAAAATCTTTAAGACCCTTTTTTACTGTGCTAACATATCATCATGTAAATGCCTTTTCTAAAAATCAAACGGTTCTAAAACTTTTATTTGACCATCAGCCATAGCGACAATTGCACGTGAAGCCAACCCCAAAAAAAGGCCATGCTCAACAACACCAGGAATAGCAAGAAGTGCATCTGATAATGGTTTTGGTTGCAAAATGCAGCCCCAAAATGCATCAAGAATAAAATGGCCACCATCTGTTTCAAAAGGATTTTTTCCATTCATTCGCAATGCAATTTTTCCAGAAAGCCCTAAATCATCAGCGACTTTTTCAATGGCTCTGCATGTTGTGTGGATACCAAATGGATTAACTTCAATTGGTAGTGCAAAAGCACCAAGTCTTTTTACCACCTTTGTTTCATCCGCAATGACAAGCATTGCACGAGATGCCGACGCTACAATTTTTTCATACAACAATGCTCCCCCTCCCCCTTTAATGAGCATCATCTCAGGACCAATTTCATCTGCTCCGTCAATATCAAGATCCAGCTCAGGTATTTGTTCTAAAGTGCTAACAGGCACTCCAAACTTATGACAGAGTTGTTCAGAATATTTTGAAGTAGCAACGCCAGTCACCCGCAAACCATCCGCAACACGCTCACCTAGAAGACGAATAAATTCATTGACTGTCGAACCAGATCCGATACCAAGCCGCATACCATCTTCAACAAACTCAAGCGCTTTAATAGCTGCCATTTTTTTTAACTGCTGAACATTCATGAATGACTTTGCCTTCTATCCGTATAAGCAGCATTTATCACCCCTATTACCACCGATAATAATGATAATAAAAGATAACCTCTTGACGCAATCTATTTAAATTGACCATCATCTCTTGCTTGAAGAGATGTTACTCGTTATAGAAATATATGATAAGAATAAAATAGAATAATCAACAATTATCTTTTTTATTTCTTTGAGAATATTTGTTAGCATTTTTCTCATTCAATAAGAATTTTTGATTTATTTTGTGCTATCAATAGGATGCACAAAGATGCACATATCAATTTTTTTGAAAAAATTAAAATGATCAGATATAAAAAATCATCCATTTCTAGAAAACTGTAGATTATTATCTCATTTCAATAACGTTGATAAACTTACCAATTTAAATACCGTAAAATATTATGAGAAAAGTCTTCTGTTATTTTTTGTTTTGTCATTATCCAAATGTGAAGCAAAATATGACTGATTATATGTTTTTATGAATGCTGTCTGTGCATATTCCATGGTCTATGAAACCCTAGCGAAGACCAAATAATATCTCCACCTTTGGTCATCATAACGCTTCCTCGTGATAACAATTGTTGAGGTATAAATACTATTTTTGCCTTCTTGTAACAAGTTGGATTATGCATCACAAATGTCTGAATGAGAATATCTGCCTCTATACATTGATCTGTTTCTCTCTGTAAAACGATCACTTTTAATCCATTATCCAATAAAGATGTACATACATGATAATCACAAATAAATTGTCCGTGCAACGAAGGACCATATTTTGTTGGTTTAATCGTTTCATTCACACGAAATGACTTTTTCCATATGGATGTCGTGAACTTAGAAATATGGTAACGATCAATATATAATTTTTTATCATGAATAACGCCCACGAGGCGCATATTATCTGCTATAATCAGTTGTACAGGTGAATGCAATACACAAATAGAAATACCTGCCAAAATAAACAAACTAAAAAAGAGCCGGATGGGTGTTTTGCAAAAAGTCAGTCCAACCAAGCCTATACTCAATAAAACTAACGCTGATAACGGCATAAAACCAGGATTCAAATCAGGAGAAATAGCCTTGATAGCATGTGCAATCTTTATTACAAGATCAACTCCAAAACCCATAATTTGAAGAGGAAGCCATTCGAATCCTCCTAACATTGCAAGAACTGCGATTAATCCAAAGGGAATGACAAAAATTGAGATGACAGGCAAAGCAAAAGCATTACTGATAATGCTCAACGATGCCATATTAGAAAAATGATAAGCAGCATAAATTCCACTTGCACTCCCTGCAACAAAGGAAGAAGCACATGTTGAAAGCATCGATAAGAAAACAAAATTTATCACTCCTCCTCCAACATAAGAGGGAGTTGTTTTTCTTTTAAGAAAAAATGACCTTCCACTCCACCAATCAAAAAAAGCGATCAAAGCAGCAGTCGCAGAAAAAGACATTTGAAAGCTAGGACCTAATATTTCATGGGGTGTCATCGCTAGAGTTATCAACCCTGCAATGGAAAAATTACGCATTGTTATAGCAGAGCGATTACACAATATAGCAACCAACATAACAGCAATCATCACAAAACTTCTTTGCGCTGATATTGCTAAGCCCGACAATAACAAATAAAAAGCTGTTATCATAAAAGCAACGATAGCAGCAAATTTTTTACTGGAATAATAGGAAGAAAAAACTGGAAAAAATGCTAAAAAACTACGGATACTCAAAAGAACTATGCCGCTTAACAACGCCATATGTAAACCTGATATTGATAAAATATGAGCTAATCCAGCTGTACGTAATGCTTCATTTGTCTCATTTGAAATACCAGCACGCTGCCCTGTTATGAGGGCAGCTGCAACACTCCCCTTTTCTCCTTCAAGGGCTATACGGATTCTTTGTGTCATCTTCGTGCGTAAATTTTCAATTTTCTGTAGAATGATAGCGAATATTCCATCAGGCTGCGAAACGGATATTTTTCTTGGTTTTCCTAAATAAACGCCTTGTGCTCCAATTCTTTTAAAATAATTATGAAAACTAAAATCGTAGCCTCCTGGACGCACCGGCCCAGAGAATGCACGAATCTTAACTTTTCCATGCAATCCATCACCAATCGCTAAGCCAGATGGCAAATATCTTGCCGATAAACGAACACGATGAAGACTATGGCGTAATACGGGATTTTCTGTATTCAAAATATCCAAAACTAAACGAAATCCTCCTTTGGCATCTGACTCAATAGAAACAATTCTTCCCGTCAATGTAGTGACAATGTCACTGCTTAGCATGGGTGTTGCAATACGCCACGTTTCTATTTTTGCCGCTAAAGCACCCAATATAATACAAAACAGAAACCCCACGGGAATCGTTATTTTTCGATAAAAACGTGCTACATAGAATATTCCCAGAAAAATACTGACCAACGCCCCCAATTGTCCCCAACTCGGTTCCCACTCTAAATGAAAATAGAAAATGATTCCTAGGGCAAAAAAGACTAAAATCAGCGAAAAAAGGATACCAAAAGAAACTTCTTTATTAATACAATCTTCTAACCATTTGCGAAAAAAAATGATTACTTCTTTTAAGAGTGTCAATAAAAAAAGTTTTTGTTGATTATAGCTACTGTTCTTTGCATCATCATACCTAGAAAAAACACTCTGCCCTATCTGACATGGCTTTTTTCTTTCTGTAACAGATTTTTCGGATAAACCCTCTTTACTTTTATAAAACATCAGTCCCCCACTTTAACTCGCAATACGGCTATTGCACGCCCCATCACTTATGCTAACATGACTTTTCTATAAAATTCCATAAGTAATATCTTAGTTTAAAGGAAAATATTCGTGTCTGTTATTACTCGTTTTGCCCCTTCACCCACTGGCTTCCTTCACATTGGTGGTGCTCGTACTGCTCTTTTTAATTGGCTTTATGCAAAACATACCGGTGGAAAAATGCTTTTACGAATTGAAGATACAGACCGAGAGCGTTCAACAGAAGCAGCTGTAAAAGCCATTATAGATGGCTTGCACTGGATGGGTCTTAGTTATGATGGCGCCCCTATTTCGCAATTCGAACGAGCAGAACGTCACCGCCAAATCGCTGAACAGTTGGTCAAGAATGGCAAAGCATATTATTGTTATGCTTCACCTGAGGAGTTAGCTGAAATGCGTGAAAAAGCCCGTTCAGAAGGGCGCCCACCACGTTATGATGGACGTTGGCGTGACCGTGATAGTTCTGAAGCTCCTAAAGGTGTTAAGCCTGTTATTCGCATCAAAGCCCCTCAAGATGGAGAAACGATTGTACATGATCGTGTTCAAGGTGATGTCCGTTTTCCTAATAAAGATCTCGATGACTTCATTATTTTGCGTTCTGATGGTTCGCCTACCTATATGCATGCTGTTGTCGTTGATGATCATGATATGGGCATCACACATATTATACGTGGTGACGATCATCTTACCAACGCAGCCCGACAAACGATTATCTTTAAAGCAATGGGATGGGACATTCCTGTTATGGCCCATATTCCTCTTATCCATGGTGAAAACGGTGCAAAATTATCAAAGCGACATGGTGCGCTCGGTGTTGATGCCTACCGAACAATGGGATATCTTCCTGCTGCTTTGCGCAATTACCTTGTCCGTTTAGGTTGGAGTCATGGTGATGACGAACTGATGTCCCTTAAAGATATGATTTCTTGGTTTGATATTAAGGATATTAACAAAGGTGCTGCTCGTTTTGATCTCAAAAAGCTCGATTCCATCAACGGACACTATATGCGTATGAGTAATGATCAAGAACTTTTTGATGCCGCTCTTAATATTCTACCAGAAACCGATAGGGGAGCACAAATTATTGAAAGACTTGATGAAAAACGCCGTGTTCAATTTTTAAAAGCAATCCCGCATTTGAAAGAACGTTCAAAAACACTGTGCGAACTGATTGACAATGCCTCCTTCATTTTTATGCAACGACCTTTACAACTTGATGAAAAAGCTCAAATACTCTTAGATAAAAATGGACGAACCATTTTAAACGATCTTTATCTTGCTCTGAAAGCTTGCCCCTCTTGGGATACAAAAACTCTAGATGAAACACTTCGCTCTTGTGTACAAACACAGAATCTCAAATTTGGATCTATCGCCCAACCACTTCGCGCAGCTCTTACAGGATGTGCAACATCAGCAGGTGTTTTGGATGTTCTTATTTTATTAGGACGCGATGAATCTCTTCATCGCATCAAGGACCAACTTATCACAACAATATACCCATGATGGACACTGAGTATATTTCCTCAAATAAGGGTCTATACAGATATCTCAACGTGCCCTAAAAGAGTTTTTTATGTTATATCATTGAAATACATTTCTTATTGAGTAATAATGATCAATAAGGAAATATTTTTAGATTGCATGTACTCACTTTTAGAGGCAATCTACCCTTAAATAAGTAAGAAAAGCTTCAGTTATACATCCCCCACTCTGATGAAGCAGAGTCTTAATTTTTAGAAGTGAAGGATCTGAAAGGAATACCGAATGTCTGAGAATAACGCATATATTATTGTGAATGATAAAAAAGTAGAGCTTCCCTTGCGTAAAGGCACGAGTGGACCTGAAGTCATTGAAATTGCTTCTCTCTATAAAAAAACCGATATTTTTACTTATGATCCTGGTTTTACTTCAACAGCTTCTTGTGAATCAAAAATTACTTATATCGATGGTGATAAAGGCATATTGCTTTATCGTGGTTATCCTATTGATCAATTGGCTGAAAAAGGAGACTTTCTCGAAAGTTGTTATCTTTTACTTTATGGTGAACTCCCAACACAGCAAGAAAAAAATGAATTTGATCGATGTATTATGCAGCATACCATGGTCCACGAACAATTTGCACGCTTCTTCCATGGCTTCCGTCGTGATTCTCATCCTATGGCCGTCATGGTTGCCTGCCTTGGCGCTATGTCTGCGTTCTATCACGACTCTATTGATATTACAGATCCTCACCAGAGAATGATTGCTTCTGTTCGTCTTATCTCAAAAGTTCCAACGCTTGCTGCTATGGCCTATAAATACAGTATTGGACAAGCATTTGTTTATCCACGTAATGATCTTAGTTATGCTGCAAATTTCCTCCATATGTGTTTTGCTGTTCCTTGTGAAGAATATAAAACAAACCCTGTGCTTGCTCGGGCGATGGATCAAATATTTACCCTTCATGCAGATCATGAACAAAATGCTTCTACATCTACGGTACGTCTTGCTGGATCCTCAGGTGCTAATCCGTTTGCCTGTATTGCAGCAGGTGTTGCATGCCTTTGGGGACCAGCACATGGTGGTGCCAATGAAGCATGCCTAAAAATGCTACAAGAAATAGGTTCTATTAAAAGAATTCCTGAATTTATTGCACGTGCAAAAGATAAAAATGATCCTTTCCGCCTTATGGGCTTTGGGCACCGTGTCTATAAAAATTATGATCCACGTGCAAAAATCATGCAAAAAACCTGTCATGAAGTTTTAAAAGAACTCAACATTCAAGATGACCCTCTTCTTGATATTGCAATAGAGCTTGAAAAAATTGCCTTAAGTGATGAATATTTTATTGAGAAAAAGCTTTATCCCAATGTTGATTTCTATTCCGGCATTACATTAAAAGCTCTAGGTTTTCCAACTGAAATGTTTACTGTCCTTTTTGCATTGGCGCGCAGTGTCGGGTGGGTGGCACAATGGAAAGAAATGATTGAAGACCCTGCACAAAAAATTGGTCGTCCTCGACAACTCTACACTGGCTATGCTATGCGTGACTATGTTCCTATAGATGAACGTGCAAATTAAAAAAAGAAATCAATAAAGCTTCAATTTACTGAAGCTTTATTGAGAGTAATCAAAAAACATCCTTTAAGAATTTTTATAAAACGTGATTTTAAAACTCTTTCTACAGAGATAACATCATCATAAAAATTTACTAAAAAATTCTAAGTTTTAGCTCTGTAAAGAAATTGAGAATACTCTTCTGCGAATTAGCCAAACATTTAGCAAAAAGAAATTGAAAAGTTTACCTTATAATCCTCATTATCTTTAATGAAAATGTATTCCCTATCATTCCCCCATGTTTAAAAGCCTTATTACATATTAAAATCTAGCAATGTCAGAATTTTTCTTTCTATCTTCTTCAGATAAAATTGCAAAAAGCTTACATTAAGTGCTTCTCTAATTAGAATAAAAACACTTTTACATTTTGTTCTGTTAAAAGCTGAAATTTTCTTTGTATTTAAGTTGATAGTTTTTCTTTTAAAGATAAATTATTGATTTTTAAATAAAATTATTAAAAATCACCCTATAATCAATAAGAGGTGACCTTCTTTCCTATATTTTTTATTCCTATACTTGATAAAAAGAATTTATTTTTTTGATAATGATATTCAGCATAATGATAGCAAAATGAACACAGATAAATTTTTTACATTGCTCCAAAAGAGCTTACAGATTATAAAAATTCATGATGGTTTCATATTTGCCAGCTTATCTAATAGGAGAACATAATGAAATTATTAGTAGGAGCTCTTATAATAAGCGCGACACTGTTTACCCTATCGGCCAATTCTCAAACGCTGAAAATTGCAAGCGATGCTTCTTATCCGCCATTTAGTTATATTGACTCAAATAACAAACTGCAAGGGTTTGATATTGATATATCTTATGCGCTTTGTAAAAAAATGAATGTTGAATGTACTATTGTCACACAAGACTTTGAGGGGATGATTCCCGGTCTTCTTGCCAAAAAATATGATGCTATCGTTTCTTCCCTCTCTCCTACAAAAGAGCGCTTACAAAAAATTGATTTTACAGATCCTTACTACAACACAGCACTCGCTGTTATCGTTACCAAAAATTCGGAAATTAAAGAAATCTCAACACAAGCCTTTAGAGGTAAAAACCTTGGTGTACAATCAAATACAACACAAGCTGCATATGCGGAAGATCATTATGCCTCTGAAGGAGTTAATATCAAACTTTATCCTACAGCAACAGAAGTTAATCGTGATCTTTTAAGCCATAGGCTTGATATCATCATCTTTGATAAATTAAAAGCATTAAATTGGCTTGAAAATGAAGGAAAAGACTGCTGTCTCCTCTTGGGAACTCTAGAAGAAACAAATTTTCCTATTGCAATTGCACTCCGTCAAAATAATAATGATCTTAAAAACAGTTTTAATAAAGCAATAGAAGAAATTCGCGCCAATGGAACCTATGAGAAAATTATGAGAAAATATTTTACTTTCGATATCAATTAGATATCACTATGAATTAAAACTCAATCTGTATATTTAAGGGGTATCTTTAACTTTTTATTGGACATGCGGGTATAATTGGAAATTCGGCTTTTTTATAAGAAAATTTACATTATCAAAATAACTTTTAATTGCTCCTTGAGAGCTAAACATTTTGTAGAATCTAATGACAACAATAAGGTTGTATTTTTATCGTATCAAAATCTAATTTTTTCTTTATGTTCAAATTTAATAGCCTTATTTTCAAAAAAAATCCGCAGTTTTGACTCATGAAATGATTCAAATCAAATATTTCGTGAAAATTAAGCTATCATACAAGCAATAAGATATTTATTCTTTTTTTATCAATAATGTCCAACATAATGATCTAAAATAAACATCAATAAATTTTTGAATTGCTCCCAAAAAGCTTACAGATTATAAAAACATAATGATTTCATATTGCCCGCTTATCCAATAGGAGAACATCATGAAACTATTAGCTGGAGCTCTTATAATAAGCGCTGCACTATTCACCCAATTGGCTGATGCGAAAACATTAAAAATTGCGAGTGAAGGCACCTATCCTCCCTTTAGTTATATTGACTCAAATAACAAACTGCAAGGATTTGATATTGATATATCTTACGCACTTTGTAAAAAAATGAATATTGAATGTACTATTGTCACACAAGACTTCGAGGGAATGATCCCTGGACTTATTGCAAAAAAATATGATGCTATCATTGCTTCCCTCTCTCTCACACAAGATCGCTTACAAAAAATTGACTTCACAGATCCTTACTACGATACAGCACTGGCTGTTATTGTTACCAAAGCTTCGGGAATTAAAGAAATCTCGACAAAAGATTTTAGAGGTAAAAATCTTGGTGTGCAATCCAATACAACACAAGCTTTCTATGCAGAAGATCATTATGCCTCTGAAGAGGTGAAAATAAAACTCTATCCTTCCACAATCGAAGTGAATCGTGATCTTTTAAATCATCGACTTGATGTGATTATTGTTGATAAATTACAAGCATTAAATTGGCTTAAAAATGAAGGAAAAGATTGCTGTTCCCTCCTAGGAACTCTAGAAGAAACAAGATTTCCTGTTGCAATTGCAGTCCGTCAAAATAATAATGATCTTAAAAATAAGCTCAATGAGGCGCTAAAAGAAATTCGTTTGGATGGAACTTATGAGAAAATTATGAGAAAATATTTTACAAGTGATGTTTATTAAATATCAATATGATATTTAAATGAAACCCGTTGGTTATTGCTAAAAAATATTATCTAACTCTTTCATGAGGAACACAAGAATGATTGAAAATTTAGCATTGCTATCATTTAGCAATGGGGGATGGGGAGCGGTTATACTTTCCAGTGCAGGAATGACATTGTCATTGGCGTTATGTTGTGGCCTTCTAGGATTTCCTCTAGGACTTCTCAATGCAGTAATGATTCGATCCAATATTAAGATAGCTAAAGCTCTAGCACGTCTCTTTTCAACGGTGTTTCGTGGATTACCAGAGCTTTTAACTCTGTTTTTAGTTTACTACGGATTACAAAGCCTTATTCAAAATTTATTTGACTATTTTAATTTTGAAATCATGTTCAGTATCAATGCTTTTGTTGCTGGTGTTCTTGCTCTTAGTATGGTTCTTGCAGCTTTTTCTTGTGAAGTTTGGCTTGGAGCATTTAATATTTTTGATAAAGGTCAATATGAAGCGGCTAAAGCTTTAGGTCTTTCGCGAACAACCACATTTTTTCGTATTGTCTTTCCTCAGCTCATCCGAAATGCCTTACCAGGACTTTCTAATAATTGGCTTACTTTACTGAAAGATACATCCCTTGTTTCTACAATCGCGCTTGTTGACCTCATGCGACAAACGAATTTAGCTGTCGCTGCTACCAATAAACCCATGCTATTTTATTTTATAGCATGCTTACTCTATTTGTTATTTTCAGCGTTTTTTACTGCAATCTTACGCCATTTGGAAACATACACTCAAATAGGCTATAAAAAGGTGCTAGGTCAATGATTCCTGAGTGGCTTTATTTCCTTTTTAATCCTGATCTTTTAAGCCATTATGGACCAAAATTTATTAATGGCTTTATTATTACTGTTGAGCTTGTTTCTATTTCTTGTTCTCTAGGTCTTTTTTTGGGTATGATTATCGCTTTTGCACGTCTATCAAAGAATACATTTTTACAATATTTTGCAAATGCTTATGTCTATTTTTTCCGCGGCTCTCCTTTATTAGCTCAACTCTTTCTTTTTTATTATGGGCTTGGTTCAATGAACAGTTTTTGGCAACAGGTGGGGCTATGGTGGTTTTTTCAAAACGCGTGGTATTGTTGTCTTTTTATTTTTACACTCAATTCTGCTGCCTATCAATCTGAGATCTTTAAAGGAAGTTTTCTATCCGTAACAACTGGACAACGCGAAGCATCAAAAGCTTTAGGTTTAAGCAACTCTGTCACATTTTTTAGAGTTATTCTTCCACAAGCAATGATTGTAGCATTACGCCCCCTAGGAAATGAGTTGATTTTAATGATTAAATCCAGTGCTGTTGCCTCACTTATTACTGTTTATGATTTAATGGGGGTTGCTAAACTCGCTTATTCACGGACTTTCGATTTTCAAGTTTACGTTTGGGCTGCTCTTATCTATCTCTTTATCGTTGAACTCATTCATCGTTTTATTGTTTTTATCGAGCAGCGCCTCACTCGACATTTACGGTAAATAAAATGATCATAAAAAACTTTACCAAACCAAAATGTTGAATTAATCAAGTTCTTCATCAATGAAAGAATAAAATAAGATGAATTTGAAAAATAATAAATCGATCTCTCCCAGTAAAAAACCAGTGATCTCTATTCGAAATCTAAATAAATGGTATGGAAACTTTCAGGTCCTACATGATATCAACTTTAATGTTCAAGCTGGTGAACATATCGTTATTTGTGGACCATCCGGATCAGGAAAATCAACGTTAATTCGTTGTATTAATCAATTAGAACAAGCACAAAAAGGTTCAATCTGTATCCATAACGTTGATATCCATACTGCACCTATACAACAGCAAAAAAATGTTCTTCGTAAGATAGGAATGGTCTTTCAGAACTTTAATTTATTTCCCCACATGAGCGTTATACAAAATTGTATTTTAGCACCTATGACAGTTCAGGGACTTTCCAAACAACAAGCAAAAGAACGGGCAATTCGTTACTTAACGCATGTTGGTATTGAAAAACACTGTGAAAAATATCCTTTACAACTTTCTGGTGGGCAACAACAACGTGTTGCGATTGCCCGTGCACTTTGTATGGAACCCGAAGTCATGCTTTTTGATGAACCAACCTCTGCCCTTGATCCAGAAAGTGTGGGAGAAGTTTTGGAAGTGATGGCTCGATTGGCCGATACAGGGATCACAATGCTTTGTGTTACCCATGAAATGGGCTTCGCACGTAAAGTCTCAGAAAGAATACTCTTTCTAGAAAATGGAAAAATTGTTGAAGATACAGCCTCTGAAGAATTTTTTACCAATCCTAAAAGCCAACGTGCTTGTAATTTTCTTGCTAAAATTAAATATTAATCATTAAAATATTGCTTTATTTATACAATTTTATTCCTGCTTTTTAAAAGAGTGATAATTGTTTGTGCGCCAACAACCCCCGATGGTACTTCAGTTTTCATTTTCTGTTCTACCATCTCAAAGGAATCAAGTTGTGCCTGTCGCAATAAAGGATTAGCCAAAAGTTGTTCTACCTGTCTTGCTAACATGCCAGGACGGATTAATTCATTCAAATATTCCGAAACAATAGGCTTATCAGAAATAATATTTGGAAGAGCAGCACTCCATAACATCATTTTAGGAAAAATAAATATTTTAGAAAAGAAATCAAGTTTATAGCAAAGAACCATAGGAACTTTTGCTAAGGCTAATTCAAGTGAAACAGTTCCATGTGCAGCAAGAGCAACATCTGCTTGTGCAAAAGCACGCCATTTTTCATCTTCACCAACTACAATTTCTATCTTGCTTTTCCAGCCCTGCACAAAATCCCAGATTCTATCTACCAAATGAGGTAAGGTTGGTAAAATAATACGTAAATGAGGAATACGTTGTACAAGAATCTCTACTGTTTCTCGAAAAATAGGCATTAAGGAACGAATTTCTGAATTGCGTGATCCTGGCAAAATAACTAATGTAGGCGATAATGTTTGTGTATCGATCAAATTTCTGTGTTCTAATTGGCTTTTTTTTTCTGACTGAACTCTCAAAAGGGGAGGATATGTCAAAAGACGATGTCCAACATAAGTCGTGGCAGGGCCTCCCAAATCTTGCATAATCTTTTCTTCAAAAGGAAAAACCGCTAAAACATGATCAACAAATCCACACATAGCTTTCGCACGCTCTGGCCTCCATGCCCAAACGGTCGGTGCAATATATTTAATGATAGGAATAGAAGGCGCTAAAGCACGTACCTTTTTTGCAATACGATGCGTGAAATCAGGACTATCAATAATAATTAAACAATCAGGTTGTTCTTGTGCAATAAATTTGGATAAATTGCGAATATGTAGCAACAACAATGGTAGTTTTTTCAACACCTCCTTTAAACCTATTAAAGCAATATCATGGGAATCAAAAAAGCTTTTTAAGCCTAATGCCTTTAAATGGCTCCCCCCAACACCAATCAAATGAATATTGCATCCTATCTGTTGTGATAAACAAGAAATTAGATCGGCCCCAAGTAAATCACCAGATTCCTCACCTGAAACCACTGCAATCTTTAAGAAACAATTATTCATGACCAAACTTTTCAAATGTCTCTATAAATAAAGAATATTTGTTGGCTTTTTCTATTGTTGTTTTCACTGATAATATTAGACTTCTATTTGCCTCCACCGCAACACCAGATAAACCACTCTTTGCAATATTCATTATTGTCGCGGGCCCAATTGATGGCAAATCAACGCGATTATCCTGTTGTGGTTTTGCGCATTTTACAAGAATGCCACCTTTAAGGGGAATTTGCCCTCTTTCTCGCATTTCACAAACACGCCACAACATATTATCAGTTCCCTCAGCGCCCTCTAGAGCAACCACCCTTCCTTGGACAACGACAACGGCTTGCCCGATATCTAATTGACCTAAAAGCTTTGCTGCTTCTACTGCTAAAAAAATATCTTTTTTCTCTTTTGGAGTAGCGCGCCGTACTGTTAAATTAAATTCTATGGGAGCTAAAAGATCTGGGACTATTTCGTGAGCACCGATAACACAAAAACCATGTGCTTCAATAACTCGTATAAAAGCTTTTAATAACGCATCGTCTCCCCTCTTCAAAGCTCCGATTAACTTAGGAAGAGCTAAAAATGTTGTCCAGTCCAGTCGCAATTGTTTAAGAAGTGGACGCTTTTTTACACCACCTGCCAAAACAACATTATATACACCAGCCTCTTTTAAAATTTTAACGAGTCGTGCTAACTCTACAATTGATAGCTCGCAATGCTCATAGCGATAAAGAACAGAATCTGCCTCACCATGCAAAAGCACAAGAAAAGGATTTTCTCCATTCTTCTCAAGAGTCTGCGCAACAGTAATCGGTAGAACACCATTTCCTGCTATAATAGCAGTACGGCCGGAAAGAAAACTTCTGGCTCCCCAAATAGGCATTTTTAATCCTTATGTTCTTTTATTCTAACACCTTCAAATTTTGGTGTACAATAAAAACGCTTTCCTTCTTCTTTAATAAAATTAACAACTTCAGAAACAGACTGAGAAGAAGAATAGAAAGAAGCAACATCACTGACACGCTCTTTAAATGGTTTGCTATGATCAAAAAGCATAGCAACCGCATGACGGAGTGCATGAATATCTTGACGCTCAAGTCCTGCACGCTTCATGCCAATAATATTGAGTCCAGCAAGTTTTGCCTGCACACCAACAGCTGTTCCATAAGGTATCAGATCACCAACCAGTGCAGATACGCCGCCGATAAATGCATGATGTCCAACACGAACAAATTGATGAACAGCAGCACCACCACCAATAATCACATAATCACCAATAGTAACATGACCAGCAATCATTGCGTTATTGGCAAATGTTACATGATTGCCTACATAACAATCGTGAGCGATATGCGCATAACAAAAAAATTGGCAATTATCACCAACAACTGTCATTCCTACACTCGAATCGGACCCCCTATGCATTGTTACACCTTCACGAATCGTACAATTCTTACCAATAAAAAGAGTTGTAGCCCCTCCTTTATGTTTATTATTTTGCGGATCTGCCCCCAAAACGGCATGAGAAAATACTTTACTCTTGGCTCCTAACGTTGTCTTTCCCATTATTACAACATGACTTGTCAAACTACATTCATCACCAATAACAGCCTCTGAACTAATATGGCAAAATGGTCCAACGCGTACATTCTCACCAAGCTGCGCTCCCTTCTCCACAAGAGCAGTTGGATGGATTTTCGTACCGGACATTTTTAAATTCCCATCAAATATCGTTTATTCTTCTTCGACAATCATTGCTGCAATTTCTGCTTCAGCGACGCGGACATCTTCTACTTTTGCAACACATGAAAAACGTCTCATACCAGATCTTTTTTTCAAAAGCTGAACATGAATCTTGAGCTGATCACCAGGCATAACCGGCTTACGAAATTTCGCATTATCAACCGTCATAAGGTAAACTAAATTTGTTTGCTTATTGCCTAAATTTAAAAGTGCTATTGCTCCTGCCGTTTGTGCCATAGCTTCTAAAATCAAAACTCCAGGCATAACAGGCTTTGAGGGAAAATGTCCCGTAAAATGTGGCTCGTTAATCGTTATATTTTTAATACCAATCGCTTCTTGTTCACCATCAATATCAACGATACGATCAATTAATAAAAATGGATAACGGTGCGGTAATATTGATAATAGCTTTTCAATATCGACAGCCTCTAAGTTTTTAGTTTTTTCATTGCTGATCATATCAGCGTTTCTCCTTTTTAACTTTTCCCATACTGCGCAACGCCGCTACTTCACGAAACCATTGTTTAAATGGTCGCGCTGGACTACCTCCCCATTTTTCGCCATCCGGAATGTCATTCATAACACCACTACGAGCAGCAATCTGAACAGATTTACCTATTATGATGTGATCAGCTACTCCCACACTTCCGCCAAGCTGAGACATATCCCCTATAGATGTACTTCCCGCAATGCCACATTGAGCGGCAATAAGACAATAGCGGCCAATTTTTACATTGTGGGCAATTTGTACAAGATTATCAATCTTGCTTCCTTCACCAATAACAGTATCTTGAAATGTTCCACGATCAATTGTCGTGTTCGCACCAACTTCTACACCATCCTCAATAATAACGCGACCAAGCTGTGGAATTTTCTCGATTCCAGAAACGCCCCCAACATAACCAAAACCATCTTGCCCAATGCAAACACCAGAATAAAGCTGAACCTTATCACCTATTATAGAACACTGAACTGTTACCTTAGGAGCAATATAGCAGTCACATCCAATACGGCAATTTTCACCGATAACAGCTGTGGATGAAATGAGAGTTCCTGCACCAATCTCAACATTTTTACCAATAACAGCTCCCGCTTCAATACACACATCATCTGCCAACTTAGCCGTTGGATGAATATGCGCATGCGATGAAATCCCCTTCTGCCCCAACCAAGGCATTGGCTTGACAGAATCTGGAAACAAAATACGACCAATCTGAGCAAAGTCACGCTGTGGTGTGGATGTCACCAAAATTGCCATAGTTTCGGGAACTTTAAAAACAATCTCATTCGTACACAAAACAGCAACAGCAGAACTGTCCAGTAAAGCATCAGAAAACTTCCGATGCTCTACAAAAACAAGCGAACCTTCCACAGCACTCTCAAGTGAAGAAAGAGTATTGATAACTTTATGAGAAAACTCTGGATTAAGAAGCTTTGCACCCGTCAACTCAGCAGCATTTGCAACTGTCAATCGTCGGGACGGCGTAAAAAAAAATGTATCCGCCATCAAAACACTTTCTCTCCCAGCTTAAGCTATTCTCTTCAAGTTTTTCCTTCTTAAAATCGCTCAAATCAGAACTTCGTAGAAATACCAAAGTTCAATTTTTGCAAACGATCACCTTCCTGCTTCGTTATTGGCCAAGCATAATCAAAACGCAAAGGACCAAACGGAGAATCCCACATCAAACTCACACCTGCAGATGAACGCCAAGCACTTTTGGTATTGGTAACAGACGGTTCACCCTTAAAAACGGCTTTATAATTATTGCCATAAAGCGTGGCAATATCCGCAAATAAAGCACCGCGCAACCCAAATCCTTCAGGCACGACAGGGATAGGGAACTGTACTTCAGCAGTCGCATTCATATATGTCGTTCCCCCCAAGAAATAAACCTCACCCTTACTGGAAACCTGACGCGGACCTATTCCATTATATTTGAACCCTCGAATCATATCAGAATTTACTTTAAACATATCGAAAATACGAACACCATCTCGGCCCATTCCGTGGATATAACCACCCCCAAAGGAAAGCAAACCAACGATATCCTTCTGGTCAGAAAGAGTCTTGTACATCATCGCCTTACCCGTGGTCTTCAAGAATTTTGCACTCCCACCAAGCCCTGCATATTCCTGAAGCAGATGTACGTACCACCCATCATGGGGGGATCTCATATCATCAATCGTATTATAGGTGAAACCATAACTAATTGATGAACGTTTCCAAGGGCTGTGTTTTGCAGCTTGAACAATCGCACCAGAATATTTCCCATATAATTCTATTATGTCACTCTCTTTGTCAAAATCATACTCTCCGCCAAAATCATATTCTTCCTGCACATAAGAATAAGCTACATTAGCAGATAATTGATTATTAATAGGTAACGAAAACCGCAGCGATCCACCTGTCTGCCGTACATCATAGGCTTTATCAGCACGATAAGTACTACGAAAAACATCAACACCAGCAGATAAACGATACCCTAAGAAATAAGGATCAACAAATGATAAATTATAATTACGAGATTTTTCTTGCCCCGCACCTAATCCTAAACGAACATATTGACCACGTCCCCCGAGATTACGTTCAGTAACAGAAACTTCAAGTGACATACCAGGACTTGTTCCCCCTGTTGTATACCCTCCAGAAAGAGAGAGATCTCCTGTTGAAGCTTCAACGACATCTATTACCAAAACAACTTGGTCAGATTGATCTGTAGGAACCATTGAAATATTAACGGCTTTGAAGAAACCTAAACTTTCTAGACGACGTTTTGCCCGCTGTAATAAAGTTTGATTGTAAGCATCTCCTTCGTTTAAATCAATCTCACGGCGAATGACGTAATCACGCGTTTTCTCATTGCCACGTATATCAATACGTTGAATATAAGCACGTGTTCCCTGTTCAATATTATATAAAATTGAAATTGTATGATTTGCTAAATTACGATTTCCCCGCGGTTCAACTTTAGCAAAAGCATATCCCGAATCAGCAACTTTGTTATTAATAGTTGCAACAGACTGTTCAATATCTTCTGCACTATAAACATTACCTGGCTGGGTTTTAAGTATCCTTTTCACAGATTGAACGTCAATTCCATCAACATCACTTTCAACCTGAATATCGCTAATTTTATAGAGCGCACCCTCATCAAGAACGAAAGAAATTTTATACGTATTGCTTGCTGCATCAAAAGTTGCTTTAGAAGAGACTACACGAAAATCTGCATAACCACGGTTATAATAAAAGCGACGTAAAGCTTCTTCATCAACAGCGAGGCGCTCTTCACTGTAAACATCACCTCCCAACAACTTCGAAAAAATTCCTGAAGTTTTTGTTGAAATCACATCACGCAAACGGCGACTTCCAAAGACATTATTTCCCTTAAAAGTGATATCACCAATCTTTGTTTTTTTCCCTTCAACGACATTAAATACCACATTAACCCGCCCTTTTCCAAGGTTAATCGTTTGAACGTTAACAGTGATATTATTACGACCAAGAGTTTTATAAGCCTCACGAATTGTATTTATATCAGCAGAAAGCTTAGCAGAATTAAAAGGCTCATTCGGTTTTAAAGAAATAAACCGCTTAAGATCTGGGTCTTTAAAAGATTTATTTCCTTGAAACAATATTTGATTGACAACCTCATATTCTTTTACGAATACAACCAATTTATCACCCACCGGATTTATTTTAACATCATAAAATAAACCCAATTCGAAAAGATTCTTCACAGCACTATCAACATCACCACTGGAAACACCTTGCCCAACCTTAATCCCCATATTGTCTCGAATCGCCTGAGAACTTACAAACTTATTCCCACGAACCTCAATAGAGCGGACTACAGACGCTTGTATTTCTCCGACCGCAGCAATTGACATAAAAACCGTTGTTGGGGCAATCATCCCCATCTTTAACACCAATACAGATGCTGCATTTAAAAACTTTGAATTCGTAGTCATTGGCTTTTTTACCTTACTCTCGTTCCTTGGACATGATGCCTTAAAAGCTAACTGCCATAACAACCTTTTTACAGCGAGACTTTTAATTCCTTAATTACTCATTATAATGTACAACGCCACAACATTTTGTAGACATGGTAAACAACCTTCAATTTGTTTTTGCTATTATTACTTAATTTATAAAGCGTTTTCCATAATTTAATTAGCTAAACCAACAAAAATAATCATTAAAAAAGACAAAGATCATAAAAAGGAGAAGAATGGAAAAACCTAAACGAAAAACGATTCCCTGAATTTTAGCAGATATTTTCCTCCCAGTAATGACCTCAATGACATGCAATAAAAGATGCCCACCGTCAAGCGGTAGAATCGGAAAAAGGTTAATAAGCCCAACACTTATTGAAAGAAAAGCTGCCAAATTCAACAAAGAGATAAAACCTGTCTCGCTCACTTTCCAAGCAATTTTAACGGTTTTAGAAGGTCCACTTAGCCGACAACGATCCTCTTTGCCTCCTATTAAACGACTCATAAAAAGAACGGTTTGAGTGGCGATAAACACAGTACGGTCTGACGCTTTTCTTACAGCTGTTACAAAACCATAGCGAATATGTTTTATATAAGTTGGATCTAAACGTGCAGGATTATTTAAATCAACAGGAACACCTACACCTATCATAGCACTTCGTGTTCGATTACCAAATCCATCATCTCGCTCAACGACTTTCGGGGTAATCATCGTTGTAAAGACTCGCCCCATGCGTTCTATTTTAAACTCTATGGGTTCTCTTCCGTGAAAAGCTACATAATTCATCAAATCTTCAAAGCTTTCAACCCGTCGTCCATCCATTTCAACAAAACGATCACCTAATTCCAAACCGGATTGAAGAGCAGGGCTATCTTTTACCAAAGAACCAACAACGGGCTCAATGGCTACACGACCATAGATAAAGAAAAAAAATGTTAGAATAACAACAGTAAAAAGGGCATTGAAGAAAGGGCCGGCAAAAACAGTTGCTGCTTTTTTCCAAGCATGCGCACTAGCAAATGAACCATCAACAATCAGAGATGATTGGGATGATTCCGTATCGATTTTTTCCTCATCCCCAACAAATTTTACATAACCTCCTAAGGGGATAAGTGCTAAACGCCACTTCGTGCCATGCTTATCTGTATAACTCGCTATTTCTGGTCCAAATCCAAGCGAAAAAATTAACGCCTTAATACCACACCACCGACCAATGAGATAGTGCCCAAATTCGTGCACAAAAATGATAATCATAATGATGAAAAGAATACTCAAACTTCTTAAAAGAAAATCACCCATAGTGACGATATGATTTAAAGGTTCCAAACTATCTTCTCCTAATTAGATCATACTAAAAAGATTAAAAGGCGCATCCATATCAGACATAAATGAACCAATTAAATAAAGAAGAAAAGCTGCCCCTACCAATCCATCTATACGATCCATAAAACCACCATGTCCAGGCAATAAAGAACTAGAATCTTTAACAGAAAACCGTCTTTTGAGCCATGATTGCCCTAAATCACTCAATTGTGAAACAATTGACAAAACAAGTGTAAGGAGTGGCACAAAAAAACTGGCTAAATTTATATCAAAAAATCCAAAAGCAACCCATATACCACCGAAAACTCCGACAAATGTACCACCAAGTGCTCCTGACCATGTTTTATTAGGAGAAAATTGTGGTGCTAATTTAGGGCCCCCTAATGCACGTCCGATAAAATAACCACCGATATCTGTTCCCCACACTATCGTAAATAAGAAAATAACAACTTGGAACCCCAACATTTCATGATCCCGTAGAAAGCATAAAGCAACAACAGGAAAAGATGCATATAAAAAACCACAAAAAACCCAACCACTCTTTTTTATAGATATAATAGCTAACACTGTAGCTAAAACGATTAAAACACAAAAAATCAATGAAGCAGATACACTCAATACTAAAAAAAAGCCAAAGATTAAATAAAAGATACTTGCTAATATTTTTTGTAAAATACACCATTTCTCTTTAGTAATACTCATCCACTCATAAAGAACAAAACCGCCAATACACCATACAAATAAAAAAAAGAAGTTTCCTCCCAACCATGTTAGATACAACGCAATAATGCCAAAAACAAAAGCTGTCAGAATACGATAAACCAAATTAGACAAAACAACATCCAAACAATAAAAATAGAAAATACAAGCTCTAAAATTAACGCAAGAAAAACTCCCCTACGCAGTATTTTTATCTCATACCTGTATAATTTCTCTTATAATTTATCATAAATAATTCAGTCTACTAAGATAGCGCTTATGAAACTAATAATCAATGAAAACAGCTTCAAAAATCTCCGTCAAAATTATAAATATTTTTTTAATATTTTCTCAAATATAAAATGAAAAAGCAGTTACCTCTGCCCCATACAAATTAACCAATATAGGTTTCGTATAAAAACACTTTTCTATCAACTATTCGTCATTAAAAAACGAATTACGCCACATAACATCTGCTTGATCGATTATACTTACCATGTTTTATAATGAGAAATAAGAGAAAGGTTAGACTTGTTTTTTTGCATTATATTCTTTCCCCAACCTTCATCTTAGAATATTTGAATAATTTCTAACAATGCTTTCATTATGCATTTTAACAAAGACGTGCTCAACTAAAAAACCGCACCATGCTGTTAAATAGTATCTCCCAGCAAAGGGCATGATTTACCATGCAGACTAAAAAATAAAAACATCTGCCCTTTCAAATCAGTCTCTCCCATATCAAAATGATAGAATACCTTCCTGCATCACACCTTGCTACCACAGAGCACACCACTCCCTACAATTTCCCTAGAAACAATTTACAGGCTGGGAGTAAATATCCTTTTTCTAGTGACAAAATCGTCTTAAACGTGCATAATTTCAGATTCTTTTACGGCTAAAATTTTATCAATATCAGCAATAGTTTCATCTGTGAGTTTTTGAACTTTTTCAGACAAACTATGGGCTTCATCTTGTCCAATTTCACCATCTTTTTCTAACTTTTTCAAATTGTCCAGACCATCCCGACGAACATGACGTGTAGCAACACGCGCTTGCTCTGCATAGTGATGCGCAATTTTTACAAGTTCTTTACGGCGCTCTTCATTCAACTCAGGCAAAGGAATACGTAGATTCGTACCATCAGTTATGGGATTTAAACCAAGACCAGAATCGCGAATAGCGCGCTCTACAGCTCCGACCATCGTTTTATCCCATACAGAAACAGAAAGCATCCGAGGTTCAGGAACAGAAATATTAGCAACCTGATTTATATGCACAACAGAACCATAAGATTCAACGGTCAACGGCTCTAATAAACTGGCCGATGCACGTCCAGTCCGTAAACCACCTAATTCATGTTTAAAAGCCGTAATGGCACCATCCATGCGACGTTTCAGATCATCCATAATTGATGTAACATTCATATTTCTGTCTCCTTCAATTGTCCTTTGAAGCTTACCCTTATTCCGATACTATTGTAAAGCGTCCTGTTCCATTCAAGACCTTAGCCAAACCGCCTTTTTCATGAATGGAGTACACAATAATCGGTACATTGTTCTCACGTGCTAAAGTGACCGCCGTTGAATCCATAACAGATAATCCCCATTGCAAAACTTCAACATGTGTTAATTGGTCAAAACGCTTAGCCGTAGGGTCTATTTTTGGATCTGCTGAATAAATACCATCAACTTGTGTTCCTTTAAGAAGGACATCTGCACCAATTTCTGCTGCACGTAAAGTAGCAGCAGAATCAGTGGTAAAAAATGGATTTCCTGTACCACCTGCAAAAATAACAACTTTTCCCTGATTCATATAAGCTATTGCTTTACGTTGCGAGAAACTTTCACAAATTTGTGGCATAGCAATCGCAGAGAGTACAACAGTTTCAACCCCTATTTTTGTCAAAGATGTTCGCAATGCTAAAGAGTTAATAGCAGTTGCAAGCATTCCCATATGATCACCTGTCACTCGGTCCCCACCATGCGAAGCAACAGCAACGCCACGAAAAATATTTCCCCCACCGATAACAACCGCAACTTCTATCCCCATTGTGCGCACTTCTGCAATATCAGCGGCAATACGGTCTACAACAGAAACATCAATGCCAAAATTCTGCCCTCCCATAAGAGCTTCACCAGAAGCCTTTAAAAGAATACGTTTATACGGAAGTGCTAATGCCATTAATAATCTCCCCAAAAGCCTATTTACTTTTTGCTTTTGACATCACGAAGGGCACCACTTTTTTCACGTGACGCCCTCTCAACAATTACATTGTTCCCCTCAGAGATTCTACAACCAACGATATGACTTTAAATCTCTGTTCAAGAGTTTGCAATAACTAGCCTTTTACAGCAGCAGCAACCTCTGCAGCAAAATCAGACTCCTCTTTTTCCACACCTTCACCTAATGCAAAACGAATAAAGCCTGTAATTTTTGCTGGAGCACCAATTGATTTCTCAGCATCCTTTAAAGCGGCCTCAACAGTTATATCAGGATTCATAACAAAAGCTTGAGAAAGCAAAACAACCTCTTCAAAAAACTTACGCATACGTCCTTCTACCATTTTTTCAATGATATTTTCAGGTTTTCCAGACTGACGTGCTTGATCTGAAAAAATTGCTTTTTCACGCTCAACAGCAGCAGCATCAACATCTTGAGCTGTAAGTGCTAATGGATTGGTTGCCGCAATATGCATCGCAACCTGCCGACCAAAAGCAAGAGCAGCTTCCTTATTTCCTGTTGTTTCAATCGCAACCAAAACACCAAGTTTTCCAAGCCCATCAGCCACACTATTGTGTATATAAGTCGCAACAACACCATTCTCAACAGACAATTTAGCGGAACGACGAAATGTCATATTTTCGCCAATTGTACCAATTGCATCTTTAATCGTAAGCTCTACAGTCTTCTCAGAGCCTGGATAAAGAGAAACAGAAACAGATTCAACATCCCCTGGCGTATCTAAGGCAGCAGTTGCTACTTTACGCACAATGTCTTGGAATCCATCATTGCGTGCAACAAAATCTGTTTCAGAATTAATCTCAACCAAAACTGCATGTGAATCTTTTGATACGACTCCGATTAATCCCTCAGCTGCTGTACGACCAGCCTTTTTATCTGCTTTAGCTATTCCTTTTTTACGAAGCCAATCAACAGCAGCTTCCATATCACCATTGGTCTCTGCTAGAGCGGCTTTACAGTCCATCATACCAGCGCCAGATAGTTCTCGAAGTTCTTTTACTTGTGCAGCAGTAATGCTCATATTTGCCTCTTTATTTTGTAACAGTGAAAGCGTGCAAAATCCCTCTGCACGCCTATAACTTCTTCTTTAGACAATAAAAGTACCTTAATTAGGCATTTTATATTATTCAGAAACTTCTGAAACTGCATTTTCTTCCAAAATAGGCTCCACAGGTGCATCAACTTGAGCTCCTAAATCGATACCCATTGCTCCTTGCTGGCGTGCAATACCATCAAGAGCAGCACGGGCAAAAAGATCGCAATAAAGAGAAATTGCACGTGAAGCATCGTCATTACCTGGTATTGGATGTGTTACGTCATCGGGATCACAATTGGTATCAATAATAGCAATCACTGGAATACCTAAACGCTTTGCTTCTTGGAGTGCAATATTTTCTTTATTCGTATCGATAACAAAGATAAGATCTGGAACAGAACCCATATCTTTAATACCACCAAGCGCACGATTAAGCTTTTCACGATCACGTTCAAGATTTAAACGTTCCTTTTTAGTAAAGCCTTGCGCTTCAGCAGCAAGAATTTTATCAAGCTTCCGCAAACGATGGATCGAATTGGAAATCGTTTTCCAGTTTGTGAGCATGCCGCCAAGCCAACGTGCATTAACGTAATACTGAGCGGAACGATTCGCCGCATCTGCGATAATATCAGATGCTTGCCGTTTCGTACCAACAAAGAGAATACGACCACCACGCGCTACAGTATCTGAAACAAGTTTAAGTGCTTGGTGTAAAAGTGGAACAGTCTGAGCAAGGTCAATAATATGGATATTATTACGCTGACCATAAATATAGGGAGTCATTTTGGGATTCCAGCGATGAGTCTGGTGACCAAAATGCACACCGGCTTCTAAAAGCTGGTGCATAGTAAAATCGGGTAGTGCCATAAATCTTATCCTTTCCGGTTCAACCTCCGCGGAAAAAGCAGAAAGACCTGCTACCGGCGGATGCTTGCTAGAATTTTCTCACAGATCATTTGCAAACACCCAGACTCCGCGTGTGGAATAGCGCAAACATACTAATATTTGATTCTTTTTCAAGTTATTTTCTTTAATCATTTAATATTTGCATTTTCACATTGATTAAGATCTTTTCCAAGTTCCAAGAATTCAAGACTGTTCAATTTTGCACGCACTGAAAAAGTTCCATAATCTATATGAAGATCACGCATGACACCATTCTCATGTAAGAGAAAACTGCTACGATAAACCGGCAAACCATCTTTATTTTCTCCATCATCAAAATAAGAAATTGTAACAGGCCAATATTCTTCTTCATCCAATTTTCTTACTTTTTCCGTTTCGCTATCAGATAAAAGTGTCTTCTTTTCCCCTATGACGATACTTTCTTTTATAACTTTATCTGCTTTATTTGTCCCATCAAATACAGTAACATTGTAAAAATGATCTCCTGCTTTTGCATGGCGGATAATATTTTTTAGTTGCATTATTGGAAATTCAGCCATTGCAAGCTTATACTCTTTTTCCTTTGGCTTTTTTAAGGTAACTGTAATACCATCTTGAGTACGCTCCGCAACCCCCTCGGCACGATGCACAACCTCTTCTCCCTCTTGATCTGTGATATTAAAACGAAATGTACGGCTGTCTCCTGTCTCATAACTCGTCGTCTGTTGATCAGTCAAACGTACTGGCATATCTTCAATGTGAACACGGCTAATGAAACGAAAACGTGTGCTATAGCCTTGGCATGCCGAACCAGTAAGCTCGTAAACCATTCGTCCTGACATCGCAGAAATTGTCATTTCATGAGAAACACTATCGAGATGAAAATCATAAATTGCTCGATGAGGCACAATAAAAATGGGCTCTTCAGCTCTCGCAGTACATAAAAAAACAATATATAAAATTATTATAAATAATGATCTAATCATTCCCAACTTCCGAACTTTATCCCAGTTGCATAACATCATACAATAAGGCAAAAAAGGTTAATTTCTCAATTAACCACACATTTTCTTAAATCAAAAAATAGATTATGCAATGAATATATTATAGAGCAGCTATGGAGTTAAAATTATGACCAATATGATTGAAAAAAACTTAGAAAAATTCGGAATCACTCTTCCTGAAGTAATCTCCCCCCTTGCCAATTACATCACCACTTCACAAAGTGGCAATCAAATCTTTATTTCTGGACAACTCCCTCTTATTAATGGAAAACCAATAGCCATCGGTAAAGTTGGTGCAACTGTGAATACCGAACAAGCCCAAAAAGCATCTGAAGCTTGCGCTCTCAATATTCTCGCGCAACTCAAGGCAACTCTGGGTGACTTAAATAAAATAAAACGTGTGGTCAAAATTACTGTTTTTGTGGCTGTAGATTCTCATTTTACCGATATTCCTTTTGTTGCCAATGGAGCTTCTAATTTATTCGTCAATATCCTTGGTGAAATTGGAAAACACGCCCGTTCTGCTATTGGTGTTGCCTCTCTTCCTATGGATGTTCCTGTAGAAGTTGAAGCCATCATAGAAATCTAAACCTTCATTAAGACAGTGCATTATCCTAAATATAACTGAAGTCAAAATACTTCTTTGTCTTACACTCTGATAAACCTTGCATTTTTTCGTTTTTAAATTAGAATCTTAAACTTACGATAAAAGGAAATATTTGTATGAAACAAGCTTATGACAATAACAATATTTTTGCTAAATTGATTCGCAATGAAATCCCTTCTGTTCGTGTCTACGAAGATGATGATGTTATTGGATTTATGGATATCATGCCACAGGCACCAGGTCATACGCTGGTCATTCCTAAAAAAGGCTCTAGAAACTTACTTGATGCAGATCCTGAAACATTATTTCCTGTTATTAAAGCTGTTCAAAAAATTGCAAATGCTGTCAAAAAAGCCTTTCAAGCAGATGGCATAACTGTCATGCAATTTAATGAAGCAGCTAGTCAACAAACCGTCTATCACCTTCATTTTCATATTATACCACGTATGGAGGGAATAGAGCTTACCCCTCATAATGATATGGTAACGCCTCCAGAAATACTTGAAGAGAATGCAAAAAAAATTCGTGCAGCTTTATAACACACTCTTAAGTTGTTGTACTTTTTTTTCCTACACGTTTTTTTGTAAAGTTTTCCATTTTACTTTTCTTTGAACTTACAGATATATCGGAAGATGAAATTTCTAACTGTAAGCTTTCTTTTTTACCATTTGATTTTTGTGTCAATACGCGAACGGTCCCACCATTGCGTAACTTTCCAAATAAAATTTCATCAGCTAATGGCTTTTTAATATATTCTTGTATAACACGCCCTAATGGGCGTGCTCCCATCTGAGAATCATATCCTTTATTAGAAAGCCATAAAGTTGCAGAAGGGCTTAATTCAAAACAAATTCCCCGATCAGCTAATTGTGCTTCAAGCTGAAAAATAAATTTTTGCACTATCTGATTGATGATTAAATGAGATAAAGGTGCAAACGGAATAATTGCATCTAACCGATTACGAAATTCTGGTGTAAATAACCGATTGATTGCTTCTATATCCTCACCATCACGATGTACTTTCCCAAATCCAATAGCTGATTTTGCCATATCTGAAGCACCAGCATTGGTTGTCATAATCAAAATAACATTGCGGAAATCAATTTTCTTACCATTATGGTCTGTTAATCTACCATAATCCATTACCTGCAATAAAATATTAAATAACTCTGGATGCGCTTTCTCAATCTCATCTAGCAATAGAACTGCGTGAGGTTTCTGATCAACTGCATCTGTAAGGAGACCTCCTTGATCAAACCCTATATAACCTGGAGGTGCTCCGATTAAACGTGCTACCGTATGCCGTTCCATATATTCTGACATATCAAAACGCAATAATTCAATGCCTAAAGATGATGCAAGCTGTTTTGCAACTTCAGTTTTTCCTACACCTGTTGGTCCTGAAAATAAATAACTTCCTATTGGTTTATCCGGTTCGCGTAAACCTGCTCGCGCCAATTTTATGGATGAAACTAAGACGGAAATTGCCTGATCTTGACCATAAACAACATGTTTGAGTTCTCTTTCAAGCTTACTCAGTATCTTCTGATCATTCCGAGAAACTGTTTTTGGTGGAATTCTTGCAATTGTAGCAACAGTCGCTTCAATTTCTTTAACACCTATACTCTTCTTGCGTTGTTTTTGTGGCAAAAGCTTTTGCGCTGCGCCACTTTCATCAATAATATCAATTGCTTTGTCAGGTAACCTACGGTCAATTATATAACGTGAAGATAATTCTACAGATGCCTTCATCGCCTGATCTGTATATTTAATCTGATGAAAATCTTCAAAGTAAGGCTTCATCCCCTGCAAAATCTTAATCGCATCTGTAACAGAAGGTTCATTAATATCAATCTTCTGAAAACGACGCTCTAAAGCACGATCTTGTTCAAAGAATTTGCGATATTCTCTGTAAGTCGTCGAACCAATACATCGCATAGTTCCAGAAGATAACACAGGTTTCAAAAGATTTGCTGCATCCATATTTCCCCCTAATGTCGCTCCTGCTCCAATTAAGGTATGAATTTCATCAATAAATAAAATAGCATCTGGATACAGCTCAAACTCTTTAATAACTTGCTTTAAGCGTTCTTCAAAATCACCGCGATAACGTGTACCTGCAACAAGTCCCCCCATATCAAGAGAAAATATTGTTGCATTTGATAAAACTTCAGGCACTTGCCCATCAACAACACGCTTTGCCAACCCCTCAATTATAGCTGTTTTCCCTACTCCAGGATCACCAACCAAAAGCGGATTGTTTTTTGACCTTCGACATAAAATCTGTATCATGCGTGAAATTTCTATTTCACGGCCAATTAATAAATCAATTTTTCCATTACGTGCTTTACAATTGAGATCAACACAATAATTCGTTAAAGCACTTGTTCCTCTTTCACCATTATCCGAAATCTGCTGATCTAATTGCTCTTCAAGTCCTTCAAGTAACATGGATAACCCATCATCACGCGTGACACCCTGTGAAATAAAACGTACAGCATCGTAGCGTGTCATTCCCATCTCTTGAAGAAAATATGCTGCATGGCTTTCACGTTCAGAAAAAATTGCAACAAGAACATTTGCCCCCGATACTTCATCTTTTCCAGCTGATTGTGCATGAATCACCGCACGTTGGATAACACGCTGGAAAAAAGCTGTAGGCTTTGTATCCTCATCAGCTCTAATCTGTTCATCTAATTCTGAGCGAAGATAATTGGTTAAGCGCTCTCGCAATTCCTCCACATCTACTTGGCAAGCCTGAATAACGGAATTTGCATCGGCATCATCTAACAGCGCAAGTAGAAGATGCTCTAGTGTTGCATATTCATGCCGTGCTTGAGTAGCAATTGTTAATGCACGATGCAAAACCTCTTCAAGACTAGGTGTAAAAGATGGCATAGCTCCTCACTTCCCTTCCATTACACATTGTAACGGATGTTCATTTTGACGCGCACATTCCCTCACTTGTAATATTTTCATTTCAGCGACTTCATAAGTGTAAGTCCCACATTCTCCTATCCCATTGTGATGAACATTTAACATTATCCGCGTTGCCTCTTCGAAACTTTTTTTAAAAAAGTTCTTCAAAACGAAAACAACAAAATCCATAGGTGTGTAATCATCATTAAGCAAAAAAACTCGACATAATTTAGGTTTTTCGAGTTTTTCTCTAGCCTTAGGCATTATAACCGCACCATGCCTACCTTCATCCCAATTCTTGCCCTTTTCATTATGCATAATATGAGCTATAGAGTTTATTATGAGCATCTGTCCCATTATCGTTTTCCATGCAGCACATTTTTATTAATTTTAAATTCTTTCATAACTATTGCAATACCTGTTTGTATTAGAAAAAAATTTCCCTCTATGGTTAGACTTCAATCACTCACTCATAAAATAACTTCTGTAAACAAATTAGTAATACCATTCGTCTAAACTGCATCAATAAATTACAGAAAAGGAAGCTTTATAGAAGTTTTTTAGGATAAATGGAGAAATAGGATACTGCAAGTGTATATTAATTATCAAAAAATTATGCGCTACTGTAAAACAATAGCAATTTCTTTTGTTATGTTAGCTTTTTCTTACTGTTGGGCATCCGCCACACCTCAAGGGGCCTATCCTGATAAGTATGCGGCTATTGTTATAGATGCTACTACGGGAAAAACTCTATTTCAAGCCAATGCAACACTGAAACGTTATCCTGCTTCTTTAACAAAAATGATGACATTGTACTTACTCTTTGAAGCTATGCAGATGCGTCGTGTGACACCAAATACACCAATTCCTGTTTCTCATTATGCAGCAATGCGTCCACCGACAAAAATTGGGTTTAAAGCAGGCCAAACAATTTCTGCTGAAGCAGCAGCTAAAGCACTCATTACAAGATCCGCAAATGATGTTGCTGCTGCCATTGCAGAATATCTTGGAGGTAGTGAAAAAAAATTCGCTCAAATGATGACAGTAAAAGCTCGTAAACTTGGTATGAAACATACACATTTTGCAAATGCTTCAGGACTTCCGGATATGCACAATTATTCTACGGCACGAGATATAGCGACTTTGTCATTAGCTTTACGTAAACATTTTCCCAAACAATATAAATTGTTCAAAACAAAAAGTTTTAATTTTCGTGGACATAAAATTAACAGCCACAATAAACTTGTTAAAATAATGAAAGGTGTCGATGGAATTAAAACAGGCTACACACAAATGTCAGGTTCTAATTTAGCAACTTCGATGCGTCTTGAGGGGCGCTCTATTGTCGCTGTTGTTATGGGAGGTAAATCATCTACTGCACGTGACGAACATATGGCTAGCTTATTGAATCAATATTTGCCCAAAGCAAGCCAAATGAAAAGTGATGAACGTTTAATGGCTTCTGTACGCTATCACTTACCCACTGGCGCCAATACTCCGATACCAACCATTAAAGATGATTCAAGTAATTTTGACGATGAAATTTCGACTATGTTGACAGCATTTGCAGAACAACCTAAAAACTCCAATATCGCAATAACGGCTGTCAATAAGGTAATTATACCAATACCGAACCCTCAAAAAACTACACCGGTTGAGACTCATAAAATTGTAACAGCCTCTTTATCCGAAAATGCCGGATGGGCTATCCAAATTGGTTCTCTTCCTAGTGAAGAACAAGCAAAAACTCTACTTTTAAAAGCAAAAAATACAGCTTTTTCCACTTTAAAGCACGCATCTTCACACATGCAACTGTTTGAAAAAAATGGGCAGCGTTATTACCGAGCGCGCTTTACAGGGTTTCAATCAAAAAAAGCTGCATTTGATGCTTGTTCTACATTAAAGAAAGCAAATTTTAACTGCTATACTGTAGCCTACTAAAAGTTTTTGAATTCTGCATTAAGGATAGTATTATGACAGATAATGCTTTTGCTTCATTCCATAAAAAAGAAGTTTTATTGAAGCAATCATCCCTCCTTTCATTGCGTTCTCTTCACGATGCTGCCGCAAAACTTACTGGTTTAAAATATAATCCGACTGCATTAGATACACAGTCTCTTGTTAACCTTCTCATTTGCCAAACAATGCGCAACCGTCGTCTCATAATGCCTCCTGTACGCATTCATTTACGTGTTGCGAGCCAAACTGGTAATGTGCCTATTAAAATCCGTTTAGGAGCAACAAATATTTAATTCTACAGATCCTCTCTAAAAAACTATTTTATTATTAACCATTATCTACAGCCTTAGAAAACCTTTTGATAAACATACTTTTTTCTTAAATTGTTGAATTTTCTGACGGCTTTTCCAACTATCCAATATCTCCAAGCTTTCAATAAAAACATTGTTAAGGACATAAAAATACCCAATATTTTTCCACTTTTGGATTTAATATAAAAAATTATCCTTGATATCTTTCTGGAAAAAATGAATAGCTTCATTAGATGAAAGCTTATCATTTGATGGGATTATTGTAAAAGTTCAATAAAGAAAATCCCTCTTAATAACGCTCCCTATACAACATAAACGCTGTAAAAAAAAACAATCTCACTCCTCTTACTTGTATTTATGTCAACAGGCACAGCAAATTGGAAAATACAAATACTATCGATAAAAAAACGTAAACAAATTATCAGATTAAATATTATGATAACGATTTCCATAAGATTTTAATTTATAATTATAATTTATTTTTTGCATATTGAACAAGAGATTTTCGTAAAATAATCTTATTTTACTTCTTATCTTGAATCAGTCAAAATCGCTCGCTTGCTCATCACAAGCAAAATTAGCATATAAACCATTTAAAAAAGGAATCAAAATATCCCTTATGAATCATTTCAAGTACTAGGATCTTTTGTAACATTGAAAGTTGAAAAAAGGATGATAGTGCTGGTTTTCTCCCTTTATAAATAAAGATGCTAATACTCTATAGCTTTTATACCATTCATGGAAAACTTACATTATATTATTCATATGCAAGATACTGATTTATAAAGATAATTAATTATTTTGTATGTTAGATGAGAATCTCGAATATCGTAAGATTCTCTCATTTAAAATCTGTTTATGTTGAATCAATCAAAACCGTCTCTTGCATGTTATGAGCGAGATTAGTGTGTAGCGTGAAACTGTACCAAAAAGACTAAAAATGCCTATAATGAACCGTTTCAAATGCCAAGTGCTTTAGTTCCCCTGTACAGAGGGGGGGGGCTGGCAAAGTGCGTAACCATGCCAGCGTACTTCTTTTTATTAAGCATAAAGATGGAGACAGCTCAATGGATTTACCGTTATATCATTCACAGGTGCCATCGCGAAATGAGCTTGGGAGCGTTGTGAGACATTTTTTTAAAACGAACTCACGAACGTGTCACACGATAATGTTCTATCGTGTGCATTCTATTCTCATGAGAATTTTTATAAATATTTCTTAATGTATACGTTATTATTTATTTTAATTTTTTTGTCGGTACAAAATTTATAAATAAAAAAGATATTTCCGATATATCTCTTAATTATTGTAAATTAGTGTTTTTTTCAAGGCATTTTTACCATACTAGGTAGAAAAAAACTTCACTTTTAAAAAATTAAAACCTTTAAAATTCTACTTTCTTCATCATAATTATTCAGACTTAAAACAAATTTTCCTTGGATACTCAGGCATAATCTTCCATTACTTAAAAGATATATGGCTATGGAAACTTTTTAAAGCCATAAAACCCAGCTAAAAATAATGGCAGATTGATCACTAATTTTACTTTACGCTTTCTTATTTTTTCCAAATTAAACTTTTTTCCTATTTTAGAGACAAATCAAACAGATGTAGAACACTCTCCCCTCCAAGCTTGCATGAAAAAGCTATTATTCGTTAAGAAAACACTGAATCATCTCAGATTTATTTCAAACTACTGCTGCATTAAAGTGGAATTTTGATTTATAAGGAACAAAAAACATAAGCTTTATTAGGGAAATACGATCTCTCTCCAAAAAGTCCAGTTATGGATTGAAAAATGTTCCAGCTCTTAACAAGATATCGCATTGACTGCAAGACCACCTTTACTTGTCTCTTTATAGCGTTCACTCATATCATGACCAGTCTGGCGCATTGTTTCTATACAAGCATCAAGAGAAACAAAATGATCTCCATTACCATATAATGCAAGAGAAGAAGCCGTTACCGCCTTAACAGCTCCCATTGCATTACGCTCAATACAAGGCACTTGTACAAGACCTGCAACAGGATCACATGTCATTCCCAAGTGATGTTCAAGCGCAATTTCTGCCGCATTTTCAATTTGAGCTGGTGTTCCACCTAACGCTGCAGTCAACCCTGCTGCGGCCATTGAAGATGCCGTTCCAACTTCACCTTGACACCCAACTTCTGCACCAGAAATAGAGGCATTATGTTTGATAACACCGCCTATAGCTGCTGCCGTTAATAGAAAATTATGTATTCCCTCTCGATCTGAATCATCATTAAACTGAAGATAATAACGCAAAACGGCTGGGACGACACCGGCTGCTCCATTTGTTGGTGCTGTAACAACACGACCACCTGCTGCATTTTCCTCATTGACTGCTATAGCATACACCGAAAGCCAATCATTTGCCCAAAGTGGATAATTGTAATTTTTCTTTTGTTTTTCCAAAAGCGTTTCATGCAGCTTTTTAGCGCGCCTTAGAACACGCAATCCACCAGGCAACTCACCTTCTTGTGAAAGACCTCTATCAATGCAATTTGTCATCGCTGAAAAAATTTCATCAAGCCCTACATCAAGAGAAGAACGCTCTATCTTTGTTTCTTCATTTAAGCGCTTCATTTCAGCAATTGAAAGTCCTGATTTTTCTGCCATTGATAACATTGTACAAGCAGAATCGAATGGATATGGTACCTCAAATGCTTCTGGTTGTATATTATCATTCATATGGCTTAATTCATCCTCAGTCACAACAAAGCCACCACCGATAGAATAATAAATCTGCCGCAACAGAACATTCCCATCAGTATCAAGTCCTTCAAAGGCTAGTCCATTTGTATGTCCAGGGAGGATTTGCTTTCGTTCAAAAATAAGATCACGTTGCACATCAAACTGATAAGCGGGATGACCTTCTGGTTGCACTTTTTTTTCACGTATAACTTTTTTTAACAAAAACCCCATGCTATCAGGATCAACAGTAGAAGCTTTTTCTCCTAAAAGTCCTAATATGATAGCTCTATCTGTTGCATGACCAATACCCGTGAAAGCTAAAGAACCATAAAGATAAACACGTATACGAGAAACTTGAACATCAGACGACTGAGAAAAATCTCCTATCTTTTGCAAAAACATATTAGCAGCAGTCATTGGTCCCATCGTATGTGAGCTAGAAGGACCAATCCCAATTTTAAAAAGTTCAAAAACAGATAGAAACACGTATCACCTTAAACTATAGTACAGCTTGAGCATATATGCTTTTTCATAACGTTTCTTCCGTTTAAAATCAAATTGCGAGATAAACTAAAAAAATGACAACAATAAACACGAATGTCGCTCGTCTTGCTACCACCCAACACTTTCTTTCTATAGTGTTTTCCATTAGCCAACCTTTAAAACGGACAATGCCCCTAGAGTCACTACTCCCAATGTTCCAAACGTAGTAAAATAAGTGTTAATATGCAATATTAAAATTCAATAAGGATGAGAAATCTTATCGGAAATATTTTTCATAATGCACTAAGTTCTTCAAAACATATGCTTAATTGTATAAAATATTTTATGGGTATGTTTCAATGAAACGTACAAATTTTTCTAACGATTCTCGTTCTGTCTCAAAATTGTTTTCTGGAGCACTCATATCGCGATAACCAAGTGCCATACCACAGATAATATGGCGATCAGAAGGAATAGATAAAAGCGTACGAATCTGTTTATGATAATCAGCAAAAGCAGCTTGAGGACAGGTATCTAATCCAAATCCACGTGCAGCTAACATAATGGTCTGCATAAACATACCCAAATCAAGCCAACTCCCCATTTCCATGTCGTGATCCATTGTAAATAAGAGTCCTACAGGTGCATCAAAAAATAAAAAATTTCGCGCCTTTTGATGAAGTATTTTTTCTTCATCACCTTTTTGAATTCCAAGACTCTGATAAAGATCCAAACCAACTTTTCGACGCCTTGAAATATAAGGCTCACGCCACTGACGTGGATAATAACTATATTCACGCTCTCCTTTTACACCTGAAAGCACAAGTTGTGAAAGCTCTTGCCCTACTTTCTGTAATACACTTCCTGTAAGCACAATTACTTGCCACGGCTGAATATTTGTTCCAGATGGTGCACGTGCTGCAAGTTTTAAGATTTCTTTGATTGTTTCCAAACTAACTGGCTGATCAGTAAAAGCGCGAATTGACTTTCGTGACAAAATAGATTGAAAAACACTCATAGGAGAAACTGTCATTGTTTTTACTTTCTTTATGAAAAATAGTTTTTTCTTATCAAGAATAATATACTGCGAAAATACCTTTGCAGCTTTTTCAAACACTCTATTTCTTTAAATGACTTACACATTTCACGCAGTGGTAAATATTCCCCTTAGAGACGGTATAATCTATCTCTTTTAAGAGAAAGAAATTAGTCTAAAAGAAGACAAAATAAATTTATAATCAATGACTACCCTCCAACTCCGCGAAGCTCTCAAAAGAACTCTCTTCAATTCATTCTAAATCCTGTAGAAGATCATCAACATCATGCTGCATCTGCTTTAAATCAGTTCGTTTTTTATGAATTCCTGCAATTAATTTCTTAAGCTTTTTCTCATCATCAGGTGGTTTTCCAACCATTGTCAACATATCAGATATTTCAGACAACGAAAATTTTACTCTGTTAGCATACAGGATTTGTTTTAACTTATGACGATCCGTTTATGTATAAATCCGTGTACTTCCACACCGAAAAGGGATAAGAAGTCCCTCTTCTTCATAGCAAAGTTCGAGCTATTATTGAAAACTCACGTGTTAATTTTCCAATTGAATAATATTCGTACATTTTATTATTCTGTCTGCATAGATCACATTGTTATAAGAAATATGTCTATTTTTTATATAACTTAATAAGCACCCCAATCTCTACTTTCCTGCATTCTAATTTATAAGAAAATACATTTTATCGTACAAGCATTGTATAGTAGAGAATCAATTATTTTTTAGATTACAGAAAAGACTATTGATCTTTCATTATAAGTCTTTTTAAAGCTTTATAGAAGATATCAATCAAAAAATTTCCTCAAATTCAAAATCAATCATTATTTGATTTGTAGATAATCAACTCTTTTCCTTGAATATGATTTTTGAGTTTCACATATTTGGGAAAAAACTTTCTATACTGCTTTTAGAAATTAAGAAACTTTAAAATAAAGTAACAAAAAAGATAAGCATCATTACAAAACAATAAGCTACTAAAGATGTTTAAAATAACTATCGCCTTATAATTTTTGATATTTTTCAAGAAAATATACAACTTCTGTATTTCGAAATAAAAAAACGTCTGAACGTTCTATTCAGACGTTTTTTATTATGTGATGTTGTATTTAAATTATTCAGCAACGGCCCCAGTTGTCATATTTGTCAACATAGCCTTAGCCACTTCGTTATTACTAGACTTACGCTGCTCATCTACAATCAAATCATCACGAACTGCAGCAATACGACGGATTTGAGAAATTGTACCACCCGTACCTGCTGGAATAAGACGACCGACAATAACGTTCTCTTTAAGTCCTTGCAAAGTATCAATTTTACCAGAAACTGCTGCTTCAGTAAGAACACGTGTTGTTTCCTGAAACGATGCCGCCGAAATGAAAGAAGGCGTTTGAAGAGAAGCTTTTGTAATTCCAAGAAGAATGGGATTACCAGATGCAGGTTTCTTACCTTCTGCAATCAAATTATCATTGATTTCATCAAGTTCAATACGATCAACATTATCACCTGGAATATAACCAGAATCTCCAGATTCAGTAATTTCAACTTTTTGCAACATTTGACGAACAATCACTTCAATGTGCTTATCATTAATAAGAACTCCCTGCAAACGATAAACCTCCTGAATCTCATTAACAAGATAAGATGCCAAAGCTTCAACCCCCTTAATCGCCAAGATGTCATGAGGTGCTGGATTACCATCAAGGATATAATCTCCCTTTTCAATTTGATCGCCTTCTTGGAAGTGGAACAACTTACCTTTTGGAATCAAGTATTCTACTGCCTCAAGAGTTTCATCATTTGGTTCAATAATGATACGACGTTTATTCTTATAACCACGGCCAAATCGAATTGTACCACTAACTTCAGCAATAATCGCATGATCCTTTGGACGACGCGCTTCAAAAAGCTCAGCCACACGAGGAAGACCACCCGTAATATCTTTCGTCTTGGCACTTTCCATTGGCAAACGAGCAATAACATCACCAGCCTTAACATGAGCACCAAGCTCAACAGAAAGAATAGTTTCCACTGACATCATATAACGGGCTTCACCTCCCTTATACAATTTAGCAATGGATTCACCTTCTTTATCCGTGTGAATAATAATAGCTGGTTTAAGATCCGCACCACGTGGATTAGCGCGCCAATCAATCACCAAACGCTTCGTAATACCCGTAGATTCATCAGCTGTTTCAGTGACAGATAAACCATCAATCATATCTTCAAAACCCACATAGCCTTCAACTTCCGTTAAAATTGGACGTGTATAAGGATCCCATTCTGCTATACGTTGGCCACGTTTAACCACATCACCATCATCAACAAAAATATGAGCACCATAGCTAACACGATGTACAACGCGCTCTTTTCCTAACTCATCCTTGATAAGGATAGCCATATTACGCCCCATAACAACCAAATGGCCTTCAGAGTTACGAACTACATTACGATTACGAATCTCCACCTTACCTTCATAAGATGCCTCTAAATACGATGAATCAACAACCTGCGCAGTTCCTCCTAAGTGGAAAGTACGCATAGTAAGCTGTGTTCCCGGCTCACCAATGGATTGAGCAGCAATAACACCAACGGCTTCTCCCTGATTAACAGGTGTTCCACGCGCCAAATCACGACCATAGCATTTTGCACAAACACCAAGACGTGTTTCACATGTTAATGCAGAACGAATTTGAACAGATTGAATCCCAGCTGCTTCAATCTTCGCGACATCAGCTTCCTCAATCATTGCTCCACCTTCAAGGATAACCTCTCCAGAGACAGGATGTAGAATATCAACAAGCGCTGTACGACCAAGAATTCTTTGCCCAAGGGAGGCAACAATTTGTCCTGCATCAACAATCGGCTGCATGGTAAGCCCTTTTGCGGTACCACAATCAACTGCTGAAATAATAGCATCCTGTGCAACATCAACAAGACGCCGTGTTAAATAACCAGAGTTCGCCGTCTTTAACGCAGTATCAGCAAGTCCTTTACGTGCACCATGCGTGGAATTGAAGTATTCATTAACAGTTAGACCTTCTTTAAAATTTGAAATAATGGGTGTTTCAATAATTTCACCCGATGGTTTTGCCATTAATCCACGCATACCGGCCAATTGTCTCATCTGGTTAGCAGAACCACGAGCACCAGAGTGCGACATCATATAGATAGAATTCATCGGCCGTTGACGACCTGTTTTAGGATCAAAATCGACAGCTTGAATACGTTTCATCATTTCATCTGCGACGCGATCTGTACATTTACCCCAAGCATCTACAACCTTATTGTATTTTTCACCTTGTGTAATCAAACCATCATTATATTGCTGTTCGTACTCCTTAGCCAAAGCTTCTGTTTCTGCGACTAAACGCGACTTACTATCAGGAATAACCATATCGTCCTTACCGAATGAAATTCCTGCACGACAAGCATAAGAAAAGCCAAGCTGCATAATACGGTCACAAAAAATAACCGTCTCTTTTTGTCCACAGTGCCGATAAACATGATCAATCATTTTAGAAATGTTCTTTTTCGTCATCTCTTGATTGACAATATCAAATGAGATATCCGCACTTTTTGGCAAAAGCTCACCGATAATCAAACGACCAGGTGTCGTATCATAAAGTTTAGAGACTTCTTTTCCATCCTTCCCCATATTCTTAACACGGCCTTTAATCTTCGTATGAAGCGTTATAACCTTATTTTCCAAGGCATAATGAAGCTCACCTATATCAGAAAAGGCCATTCCTTCACCTGGTTCTTTTTCAGAAACAATTGAAAGATAATAAAGACCAAGAACCATATCCTGTGAGGGAACAATAATGGGAGCACCATTTGCCGGATGAAGAATATTATTGGTGGACATCATCAAAACACGGGCTTCAAGCTGTGCTTCAAGAGAAAGCGGCACGTGAACCGCCATCTGATCACCATCAAAATCTGCATTAAAAGCAGTACACACCAGTGGATGAAGTTGAATAGCTTTGCCTTCAATTAAGATAGGTTCAAAAGCCTGAATCCCCAAACGGTGCAATGTTGGCGCGCGGTTGAGTAAAACAGGGTGTTCACGAATAACCTCATCCAAGATATCCCAAACTTCTGGATGTTCTTTTTCAACAAGCTTCTTTGCCTGCTTTACCGTTGATGAATAGCCTTTTGCATCAAGCCGCGCATAAATAAAAGGCTTAAATAATTCAAGAGCCATTTTTTTGGGAAGACCACATTGATGCAATTTTAATTCAGGACCCGTCACGATAACAGAACGCCCCGAGTAATCAACACGCTTCCCAAGTAAGTTCTGACGAAAACGTCCTTGCTTGCCCTTCAACATATCTGATAAAGACTTAAGAGGACGTTTATTGGCTCCAGTAATCACACGCCCACGCCGTCCATTATCAAACAATGCATCAACAGCTTCTTGTACCATACGCTTTTCATTGCGTACGATAATTCCAGGAGCTCGCAATTCAATCAGCCGCTTCAAGCGGTTATTACGATTAATAACACGCCGATAAAGATCATTCAGATCTGATGTCGCAAAACGCCCACCATCAAGCGGAACCAATGGACGCAAATCCGGTGGAATAACCGGAATTGTTTTCATAATCATCCACTCTGGCTTATTTCCAGATTCAAGAAAATTTTCAACGATTTTAAGTCGTTTAATCAATTTTTTCTGCTTTAACTCTGAAGTTGTTTCAGCTAATTCAAGACGCAAATCATTAGCGATTTTATCTAACTCCATACTAGCTAAAAGCTCGTAAATAGCTTCAGCGCCAATCATAGCTGTAAACTGATCTTCTCCAAATTCATCAATAGCAAGCATATATTCTTCTTCAGAAAGAAGCTGATGGAGCTTAAGAGATGTTAACCCTGGTTCGGTTACAATATAATTCTCAAAATAAAGAACCCGTTCAATATCTTTTAAAGTTAAATCTAAAAGTGTAGAAATACGACCTGGTAATGATTTAAGAAACCATATATGTGCAACGGGTGCCGCAAGTTCAATATGCCCCATACGCTCACGACGTACACGCGAAAGAGTAACCTCTACACCACATTTTTCACAAATAATGCCCTTATACTTCATGCGTTTATATTTGCCACATAGACATTCATAGTCCTTAATAGGGCCAAATATACGTGCACAAAAAAGACCATCACGCTCTGGTTTAAAAGTCCGATAATTAATCGTCTCAGGCTTCTTAATCTCACCATACGACCAGGACAAAATTTTCTCAGGACTCGCAATAGAAATACGAATAGAGTCAAATGTCTGCGCTGGCGCTTGAGGATTGAAAAGATTCATGACCTCGTGGTTCATGCTGTTCTCCTTCAAAGATTCTTAGAACCTGTTGTAATATCTCATTTATTTTATAACAGATCTTCTTTAAAATACATTTACTTTTAAAAACGACCTGTATAGCCTTAATAAGGTTATTGAGCCTCTTAAAGCAATAAGAGCGCAGCCTTTTTCTAGTGCGCTCCTTGAATTATTATTCTGCCGTATCAGACAATGCCCGCTGTGCAATAAGTTCACGCGCATCATCAAGCTCCACATTAAGAGCAAGTGAGCGCATTTCTTTTACCAACACATTAAAGCTTTCGGGTATACCTGCCTCAAATGTATCATCACCACGCACAATTGCCTCATAGACTTTTGTTCGACCAGCCACATCATCTGATTTTACTGTTAGCATCTCCTGCAAAGTGTATGCAGCACCATAAGCTTCAAGTGCCCAAACCTCCATTTCACCAAAACGCTGACCACCAAATTGTGCCTTACCTCCTAATGGCTGCTGCGTAACGAGTGAATAGGGACCAATAGAACGTGCATGAATCTTATCATCAACAAGGTGATGCAATTTCAACATGTAAATATATCCCACCGTTACTGGGCGATCAAAAGGCTCCCCAGTACGACCATCATAAAGCGTAACCTGCCCTGAACTATCTAAGCCTGCGTCTTCCAGCATCATGTTAATATCAGACTCATGTGCTCCATCAAAAACAGGCGTTGCAATTGAAACCCCTTTCTTCATCTGCAATGCCAATTTGTAAAGGCTTTCATTATCATACTGACGAACTGGTTCATTATGATTATCATCAGGCATAAGATTTTCAATACGCTGACGCAACGGCAATATATCCCCAGTCTCTTGATATAACTCTAACAAAGCACCAATCTTCTTGCCCATCCCCGCACATGCCCAACCAAGATGCGTTTCAAGAATTTGTCCAACATTCATACGACTAGGCACACCAAGCGGATTCAAGACGATATCAGCATGGGTCCCATCTTCGAGAAATGGCATATCTTCTACGGGAAGAATACGTGAAACAACACCCTTATTCCCATGACGCCCCGCCATCTTGTCACCTGGTTGGATTTTGCGCTTCACAGCCACAAAAACTTTCACCATTTTCATGACACCAGGAGGCATTTCATCACCTCTTTGGACCTTTTCAACCTTATCCATAAAGCGACGTTGTAATGCTTCTTTTGATTCATCATATTGCTTGCGCAAAGCTTCAATTTCATTTTGAAGCTTTTCATCCTCAACAGCAAATTGCCACCACTGGGATCGTGGATAATGCCCCATTACTGTACTATCAAGCTTTTTACTACCCGAAAAGCCTTTCGGACCTTCTACAGCAACTTTACCTGTCAACATATCGGTGAGGCGCGCATAAACATTGCGATCAAGAATAGACTGTTCATCATCACGGTCTTTTGCTAAACGCTCAATTTCTTCACGCTCAATTGCCATCGCACGTTCATCTTTTTCCACACCATGGCGATTAAAAACGCGAACTTCAACAACAGTACCAAAAGTCCCAGGAGGCATACGCATAGAAGTATCACGAACATCGGATGCCTTTTCCCCAAAAATTGCACGCAGAAGCTTTTCTTCCGGCGTCATGGGACTTTCACCTTTCGGGGTAATCTTTCCAACTAAAATATCACCTGGTTGAACTTCAGCACCAATATAAATAATGCCAGCTTCATCAAGATTTCTTAACGCTTCTTCCGCAACATTAGGAATGTCGCGCGTAATTTCCTCAGGTCCAAGTTTTGTATCGCGTGCCGCAACTTCAAATTCCTCAATATGAATTGAAGTAAACACATCATCAGCAACAATGCGCTCGGATAACAAAATAGAATCTTCATAATTGTATCCATTCCAAGGCATAAAGGCTACGAGAACATTCCGCCCAAGAGCCAAATCACCAAGATCCGTGGATGGACCATCTGCAATGATATCACCTTTCTCTACCCTATCACCGACATGTACAAGAGGACGCTGATTAATACAAGTGGACTGATTAGAACGCTGAAATTTCTGTAAGCGGTAAATATCAACGCCTGATTTTGAAGGATCTAAATCTTCTGTTGCACGGATAACAATACGGGTAGCATCGACTTGATCAACAACACCACTACGCTTTGCACTCACAGCAGCTCCTGAATCGCGCGCAACAATAGATTCCATTCCCGTCCCAACAAATGGCGCTTCAGCGCGTACAAGAGGAACTGCTTGACGCTGCATGTTCGATCCCATAAGCGCACGATTCGCATCATCATTTTCCAAAAAAGGAATAAGCGCTGCTGCAACTGAAACCAACTGTTTTGGTGAAACATCCATCAAATCAACATGATCACGCGGCGCCATTAAAACTTCACCAGCATGACGGCAAACAACAAACTCTTCTATAAAACGACCTTCGTTATCTAATGAAGAATTAGCCTGAGCGACATAATGCTTTGCTTCTTCCATCGCTGAAAGATAAATAACTTCTTTTGTGACTTTTCCATCAATAATTTTTCGATATGGGCTTTCAATAAAGCCATATTTGTTAACTCGCGCAAATGTTGCTAAGGAGTTAATCAGACCAATGTTGGGGCCTTCTGGTGTTTCAATCGGACAAATACGACCATAATGCGTAGGATGTACGTCACGAACTTCAAAACCCGCACGTTCACGTGTCAAACCACCTGGACCAAGAGCAGAAAGACGGCGCTTATGGGTAATTTCTGACAATGGATTGGTTTGATCCATAAACTGCGACAATTGTGAAGACCCAAAAAATTCACGGACTGCTGCTGCCGCAGGCTTTGCATTAATCAAATCCTGTGGCATAACTGTATCAATTTCAACCGATGACATACGCTCTTTTATCGCACGCTCCATACGAAGAAGACCAATGCGATATTGATTTTCCATCAACTCCCCGACGGAACGAACGCGACGGTTGCCAAGATTATCAATATCATCAATTTCACCACGTCCATCACGCAATTCAACCAACATCTTAACAACAGCAAGAATATCCTCTTGGCGTAAAATGCGAACTGTGTCTGGACAATCAAGATCCATACGTAAATTCATCTTAACACGCCCGACAGCTGAAAGATCATAACGCTCTGGATCAAAAAACAATGAATGGAACATTGCTTCTGCTGTATCGATTGTTGGAGGTTCACCTGGACGCATCACCCGGTAAATATCAAATAACGCATCCTGCCGACTTTCATTTTTATCCACCTTCAAAGTATTGCGGATGTAAGCGCCAATATTCATGTGATCAATATCAAGAATATTGACTTGATCAGCACTAACATCGAGCAGAACTTTTAATACTTTTTCGTCAATTTCATCACCAGCTTCAAGGTAGATTTCACCTGTTTCGTAATTGACGATATCTTCGGCTAGATAACAACCTAATAAATCATCTTCACTAACTTTAACCGCTTTAAGTCCTTTTTCTACCAAAGACTTCGCAGTACGAACTGTTAATTTTTTACCAGCCTCCGCAACGACTTCACCACTATCTGCATCTATAAGGTCAGAAATGAGCTTCATTCCTTTAAAGCGATCCACAGAATAAGGAACTCGCCATCCTTCTCCATCACGCTCATAAGTCACTTTATCATAAAACGTCGATAAAATATCCGACGCATCCATACCTAATGCCATCAAAAGACTAGTAACAGGAATCTTGCGCCGTCGATCAATACGCGCATAAATGATGTCCTTAGCATCAAACTCAATATCAAGCCAAGAACCACGATACGGAATAACACGAGCAGCAAAAAGAAACTTTCCTGATGAATGGGACTTTCCTTTATCATGGTCAAAAAAGACACCAGGAGAACGATGCATCTGAGAAACAATAACACGCTCCGTACCATTAACAATAAAGGTACCATTCGTCGTCATTAAAGGCATATCGCCCATATAAACGCCTTGCTCTTTAATGTCTTTGATATCTTTGGAGCCAGTATCCTCATCAACATCAAAAACAATCAAACGCAATATGACCTTTAATGGGGCAGCATAAGTTAAATCACGTTGACGGCACTCTTCAACATCAAATTTTGGTAAATCAAATTCATAACCTACAAACTCAAGCATAGCTGTACCGGAAAAATCTGAAATAGGAAAAACCGATTTAAAAACAGCTTGCAAACCTTCATCTGGTCGCCCACCTTTCGGTTCCTCAACCATGAGAAATTGATCGTATGAGGCTTTTTGAACCTCAATAAGATTCGGCATTTCTGCTACTTCAGGAATCTTACCAAAAAATTTCCGTACGCGCTTACGACCATTGAATTGAGACATCATTGCGTGAGTCTGAGCCATCGTCGCTCCTTGATCTTTACTCTTCAAGGTAGACCAACCTTGAAAGCCTTATACCATTAACCTGCATATGCAGACCAGTTCACTTGACACTCAATAATGAGCATCATTAACTTTCCCCACCAACATAAGCCATTTATCTCTTTGACTCTATGATGAAGGGATAAGTAATCCAAACTTATCCCATTCCTGTTACGAAACCATTGGGAAAAGTTTTTTACTCATTATTTTCCCTCTTTGTATTAAGAGAAAGAAAATCGGCGAACATAAATGCCCGCCGATAAAATTAAATTTACTTAAGTTCCACCTTAGCACCGGCAGCTTCAAGTTGAGATTTAATTTTTTCTGCTTCTTCTTTAGAAGCAGCCTCTTTAATAGGCTTAGGTGCACCTTCAACCAGATCTTTAGCTTCTTTAAGACCAAGTCCAGTAAGAGCACGAACTTCCTTAATAACATTAATTTTTTGTGCGCCACCTTCAACAAGAATAACATCAAATTCTGTTTTTTCTTCAGCAGCTGGAGCAGCAGCACCAGTAACAGCAGCGACAGCTACAGGAGCAGCAGCCGAAACTCCCCACTTTTCTTCAAGTAACTTAGAAAGCTCAGCGGCTTCCAAAAGGGTTAGATTAGAAAGGTCTTCTACGATCTTCTCTAGATCAGCCATTTTTAAATTCCTTCAATTAAAAGATTTGAACCATTATTAAATCTTATTCAAAAAAACAGAAAAGCATTAAAGCTCTTCCATAAACGTGAATACAAACAGCCTTAAGCCGCCTTATCCTCCTGAGCATATGCTCCAATGACACGTGCAACCTGACCAGCAGGGGCATTAACAACCTGTGCAATACGGGTCGCAGGGGTAGAAATCATACCCACAAGTTTTGCACGCAACTCGTTTAATGAAGGCAATGAAGCCAATGACTTCACAGCATCTACAGTTAAACTTGTTGCACCCATTGAACCGCCAAGTATGACAAATTTGTCATTGCTTTTCGCAAAATCAACAGCAACTTTCGGTGCTGTGATTGGATCTTCTGAATAAGCAATAAGTGTTTGTCCAGTAAACAAACCCACTATCGATTCAGATTCCGTGCCCTGAAGAGCGATTTTAGCAAGACGGTTTTTGGCGACCTTAACGGCACCGCCAGCTTCACCCATTTTCGAACGCAGATCATTCATCTGTGAAACTGTCAGACCGGAATAATGTGCAACAACAACAGAACCAGACTTCCGAAAAGCCTCGTTAAGCCATGTAACAAATTCGCGTTTTTCCGCTCTATTCACTGTCTCTCTCCATTTAACAGATTTGCTTAAAACAAACCTGTTGGTTACCTTTGATAACATAAAATACTTCATGTCACCGATGAGGATCCTGTCCCCTTTTTTACGCACAGCGTTCAAAGGCAACCTTGGCTCAAACCCTTTAAGTCTTTTAACTCTCAGTTTTTACCCCAGTCTCATGCAGGTTTTTTTTGATTAAGATACTTAAAAGCATCACCTACAATCTCGGACAGGATATTCCGGAATTTCTCCCGGTACAACCTAAGCCCTATAAAGCTTAGATAGCGAGCTGATCAAAATCAGCATTTTAAATACAATTTTGATATTCCCATACCCCAAAACAAAATTATAAATCAGCTTATACTAGCTCTGAACGAACCGTTGCTGGATCAACTTTAACACCAATTCCCATAGTCGACGAAACAGCAACGCGCTTAATATACTCACCTTTTGCACCTTGCGGTTTGGCTTTAATAACTGCACTTGCAAAGGCTTTTATATTTTCTACGATTTTTTCAACACCAAAAGAAGCCTTACCAATACCAGCATGCACAATACCAGCTTTTTCCACACGAAACTCAACAGCACCACCTTTAGAAGCTTTGACAGCACCGGCGACATCAAGTGTTACAGTACCAACTTTCGGATTCGGCATCAAACTCCGTGGACCAAGAATCTTACCAAGACGACCAACAAGAGGCATCATGTCTGGCGTTGCAATACAACGATCAAAATCTATAGTCCCTCTATTAACGCTTTCAAATAAATCTTCGGCACCCACAATATCAGCTCCTGCCGCCTTAGCTTCCTCAGCCTTATCCCCACGAGCAAAAACGGCAACACGAATATTTCTCCCTGTTCCATTAGGCAAATGAGCAACGCCTCGAACCATTTGATCAGCATGACGAGGATCAACACCCAAGTTCATTGAAATTTCGATTGTTTCATCAAACTTAGCAACGGCACGCTCCTTAACCATTGAAACGGCATCTTTTAAAGCGTAAAGTTCATTAAAATCAATATCTTTTCGGATATTTTTTATTCTTTTTGCTACTTTTGCCATAATATTAGCCCACCACTTCCAAGCCCATCGAGCGAGCAGAACCTTCAACCATACGCATTGCTGCCTCGATGTCATTCGCATTAAGATCTTTCATCTTTGATTCCGCAATCGAACGAATTTTATCGCGAGAAATGCTTCCTACAGACACTTTACCAGGCTCTTTTGAGCCAGATTTCAGGTTTGCTTCCTTCTTTAAAAAGAAGGATACAGGAGGCGTCTTGAGAGAAAAGGAGAAAGACTTATCTTGGTAATACGTAATAACAACTGGAATCGGTGCCCCCTTTTCCATTTCTTGTGTCGCTGCATTAAACGCCTTACAAAATTCCATGATATTAATACCACGCTGCCCAAGAGCTGGACCAATTGGTGGAGATGGAGTAGCAGTTCCTGCAGGGACCTGCAACTTAAGCTGACCTATACTTTTTTTTGCCATAACAATCTGCCTTTAATTTCACTGGTATACTGACAATTCATCTTGCCCGTCACCCGCTTGCAGTCACGTGGTTCGGATCATTAAGCCGACAAAAGCTATAAATCACCTCCCACTCCTTCCTTAAAGTAATTAAAACTACTCTAAGTTTAATCAGAGTTTTTCAACCTGACCAAATTCCAAATCAACAGGCGTAGGACGCCCAAAAATAAGCACCTCAACCTTAAGACGAGAGCGCTCTTCTTCAACCTCTTGAACAATTCCATTAAACGAAACAAAAGGACCATCAGCAACGCGAACTTGCTCTCCAACCTCAAACAATACAGAGGACTTTGGAGACTCAACCCTTTCCTGAACTTGTTTGAGAATTTGCTCAACCTCTCGATCAGAAATAGGAACAGGACGCGCATCCGACCCTAAAAAACCTGTCACTTTAGGCGTATTCTTAATAAGATGATAAACTTCATCTGTTAACTCAGCACGAACAAGAACATAACCAGGAAAAAATTTTCGCTCAGTATCAACTTTGCGTCCACGACGTACCTCTACAACACGCTCTGTTGGAACAAAAATCTTTTCAAAAAGATGATCAAGTCCCTTTTGCTTTGCCTCCTTATCAATAGCTTCCGCTACTTTCTTTTCAAAATTTGAATATGCCTGAACAATATACCAACGAGCTGCCACAGTCACATTTCCTTACATTCTCAACTAAAAAGATATTTCAGAAGATCAATAACCCGCCAAACACCAAAATGCATAACCTGATCCACAATAAAAAAGAAAGCTGAAGCCAATGCAGTTACCAACAAAACCATAATAGTAGAAATAACCGTCTCACGACGTGTAGGCCATTTCACTTTAATTGTTTCTGCATAAACCTGCTTCAAAAAGGTAATCGGATTGGTTTTAGATGCCATCGTCACACTATACTCTCTCTAGTCCTATTGTGTTTTATAGAACAAAATAAACAGGAAAAAAATGCAAAAGCCAACTTTCAGACTTATGCAATTTCCTTACTTTCTATTCAATACCGTTTCACACACAAAAAAACAAGCCCCATATCAAAAAAAGCGAAAAAGGTAGCAAAATCCACTCCCTTATATGTAAAATCCCTCTTTGGCAGGGGCAGCAGGACTTGAACCCGCGACCTGCGGTTTTGGAGACCGCCGCTCTACCAACTGAGCTATACCCCTAACTCTCAAAACTAAAACACTTTTAACACCCCTTTAACAAGCATTATTTATTCAATGATCTTAGAGACGATACCGGCACCAACAGTACGACCACCTTCACGAATAGCAAAAC
>NZ_JBHIRU010000007.1:0-91538 GCF_042197425.1 Bartonella sp. AA126HLJHH | reverse complement strand
TCTCCATCGCTGCCTCCAATACTCACAACCGATTCGACAACAAAACACCCCATAAATGCACTGATGCTGTTCTCATAACCAAAGATCACCTGTAGCGCACTGTTGCTTGAGGGAACCTCTAAATCATTGCCACTATCGTCAAACTCTGCTTCAAATATATCGGCTTCATTACCGGTATGGTCCGTAATGGTTGCCGTTAAAAGACGCTGGTAAAAAACCTCATGAACAAGCTTATCCCCCACTCTCACCTCAATAAAAGGATGCGTGCGCATTAATCCCATAACCGCTTCACCACACTATTCTTTTCTTGGCTGACAAACTCAGGCAAAACGACCTTTAAGCCCCGCGGTAAAAACACACCATATTTGGCAATCTCTGGATTAGCTTCCAGAGTGGCTTCTAAATAGCCTTTGAGTAAACCAGCTTGCCTCCGGTCTCTGAACACTGCCATGGCATGGTGAAAGCAGAGGAGATCGAGGCTCATATCCTCTAGCTCTACAACAACATGCTTTTCTGGTATCTTCATAGAGTTTGCCCCTCTTGGTATTGTCCCACCTGGTATTGTCCTTGTGGTTTTCCGCCATTAAAAAAGGGCAAGAGCGTAATGGAATAGCGGATGTGCTGGGATTGACCAGAGCGACTGATATAGTCGTGGTCTTTTGTGATACTGGTGATTACTACGGATCCATGGAGAAGGACACTATAGGTCGTATCATTAATCCAACGAAGCATCTGGACAGGCTTTGCTCTTCGAATAGTTGTAGTGATGGCATCTATCGCTACCCGGTCACCAAATTCTTCTGGAAACCAAACTCCATGAATGGTCTTTGCATCATTGCCATAGCCGGTAAATTGCAAACTGGGGGACCTGCCAAAACGCTCTAGGCAAACCCAGGAGGCAGAAAACTCTTCTTCAAAGGATTGGAAATTCAGCCAGTCCACATAAAATTGATGTGGACCTAACATCATCAAAGGATCTCTCATAGGCTCCCTCCCCTTACTCTGTCCCGCCATGCAGAGCATTGGCACGTGCCCGTTGCAAAGCATGGGCAACCGCACGACCAGTGGCCATGGGTTCACGCGCCCCATTAACATGCACTGTGACATTTTGATTGTGTGTGATGGGGGAACGGTCTTTGTCTCTTTGCTCTCTGGCAGATGAATTTACAGGAGAAGCCCCCGCAAATTGCACGATGGGTTGGATGGCTGTTTTACCCCCCAAAAAACTTGGCAAAAACTCTCTTACATCAATCGAACCAATCCACCCCTTAATGCGGCTAGGCAAAGATTTACAAAAATCCATCAATTGTGAGATAGACGACATAAAGCCATCGACAATCGAATTAGCCAGATCTTCGCCCGCTTGTTCCATACCAGCCTTGGCACTCTCCGAGAGCTTTTCGCGGGCAAAAAAGCTCTTTCTAAACTAGAACTTCTTAAAATCCCCTTTTTACACCTCTCTCAAAGAAAAGATAAAACTGCCAAAACACGTGAGAGTCATCTAAGGATAATTGCATGAGACCATAACAGCTATAAACAGACTCCAATATTTATATCATACTTATTGTAACGATTTACTTACGTATAAAAGAAGAAGATAAAATTGTAATACAACTAAAAGTTCATACGGTTAATCAAGAGAAATTATACAGCATCACAAAACATCAATTGTTTGAAGATTATAAGTAAAAAATTGATCAAAATAAAAAGCTTTTCTTATGAAAAAGAAAAGATTTGCCCATGAGTAGATATTATAAACTCTAACAAAGGGCATAACTTGATAATTATACTGCAACAAACTAATAGAAACAGCCTTCTTGATAATTCAGGACAACATGTGCTAGCAAATTATGAACACACCCTTGACAAACTCCCCTTTCTTCAAAGATGAATGCCTAAAAAGAAAAAATAGAATAACAAACCATTATTCTGCTTTGTATTAAAGCTCAGTTCACATTAAACCATTGCACTTATAGCGTATAACCTGAAATCTTAACAGCTTTGAAAAAGATATAAAAAAGATGTCTGATTTTTCACTCTATTTCTAAGTAACATTTAGACACTCCTACTGCTCTTCAAGTCCGCACATATAATACGCTTTTTTCCTCATGCTTTAAGACAAAGAAACAAATCCTATTATAACTTACTGCAACTTGCCGAAAATTGGGTGTCTTTCCCTATAACACCAAGATCTTTAATTAAAAGCGGTTTTCCTATTTCTCCATTATAGGCTTTAACGTGAATGGTCTTGCCTTTCACATCTATGAGGTAATAATCTCCATTAAAAAGCGCACCAGCTGTATAGATAGGGATATTTCCAAAAACCTTATCATTTTTCGCACGGCAATAAGACTGATAATGCGTGTGACCCACGAAGATTGCTTTAACATTATGAGAGGTAATAATTGACTTAAAGACCGACAAATCTTTAGCATTCTTTTTACGAATAAAAAAGGATTCACCATCAATGGAAGCAGCACGCGCATCATGAAAATTAATGATTGTCACTTTACCTCTTGCATCAGCAGCAGCTAAATCGTTCCTAAGCCAATCTAAAGATTTATTGATTTGCACTTCTGTAGACTGCCCCTTCAAACCAACCGTATAGCTTGGATAATTGTGAAGCTGCACATAGTGAACATCTCCATAATCCCAAGAATAACTCAAACTCCCCCTTATCGAGCGAATATTTCCACCCGAAATGGGAACCAAGCTTTCAGTAACATCTGCATTGAAATGCGATAATTGACTACGGTATTTTTTGATTTCCGATACCATTCTTGAAACTGCACTTATAGCACAAGCATCTTTGTAAAAGCTGAATTCTTGAGGATTTGTACAATTACCAACATTATTGGCATAATCGTGATTCCCTAGCCCCTCATAGACAGGTGCTCCAAGAGTTTTATAAACATTTTCATAATCATCATAGTTTTTTTGTTGTCCAAACTCCGTCAGATCACCATTGACAATATGGAATGCAGCTTTGTGCGCTTTTATCACACCAGCAACCTGCTCATTTATCTTTAACCATGGCTCTCTGTTTGATATTCCATTGGCATCACCAGAGTTTAAACGCCACGGTTGCGGATCAGCCATAATGATAGCAGTATAATTTTTTGTAAGAGACTTTTCTTTCATCGACCAATCCATGAATGCATCATGATGAAGCCTCTTGTCTCTTTTTATTTTTTCAGAATCAAGATTAAAACAACCAGAGAGAGTAAAAGCAATCACGGTGATTACCACTTCAACTTTATATCTCATAAACCTATCACCATAAAAACGTTACATATTTTTTATATTAAAAAATTCCTCAGAGACAATTTTTTAGATTTTATTGTCAAAAATATGTCAAAAATTCGAAATAACAAAAGCAATAATCCTTCAATGAAGGTGCACTTTGATGATATAAAAGCACTGTTGATTTCAAGCCTTCAACTTGAAGCATCTTCATTGATTAAGATTTATAAGCTTGGGCTCTGGCTCTTTCAAATATCATCGATACATCAACAGCTTATAAAAACTTAGTCGTATACTATTAAAATATCCCCAACAGGAGAAAAAATGTATTCTTATACTAGAGCACCCAACTCCTTTGGATATCAAGATCAAATATATTAGAATATTATGATAAATAAGGTATAACTAATCAAAAGTGCTAGCAATAGTGTTTGATTATTACCGTCATCACTTACTTTGACAAGTTATAAAAATGCAGAAGTATTACAGAAAATACTATTATTACTTTATAAAAAAATAATATAACTTATGTAAGTATTATAATAATATTTATAATTTCTATAATATAGATTTACAATAAATTTAATTATATAATACAAATAATTACAAACACATTGTGTGTTAAATATAAATTAATACAAATTTAATATCATTTGTTTTTTAATTTTGACAAAAAACCAAAAATATCTTACCAAATAAAGACAATTATCGAAATTAATAACAACTATCCATTTTCACTTCTTCTTATGAAGTTTGCGGGGAAATGAATATTTGGGGGCTCTCATAAGGAGAATACTGGTGTATAAAACATCCCTTTTATCATGCACGGCTGCGGCTGCTATCATCCTATTCAACATCCAGTTCACTGCACATGCTGAAACTCTTGACGTTGCCAACGAAGAAAAAGATATATCCGGAAAAACGTACGAGACTATTTATGTAAAAGACAAAGGAAAAATCACCGGCAGTACTGTAACTGTAACTGGAAATAAAAACACAAATACAGACACAGGTAGCGATAAATATGTTGTAACAGTTGAAGGTGCTAACAGTGCGCTTGAATTAAATGGCTTAAATATTCAAGGCACTGATTCTGATGTTCGTTTTGGTATTTCTGTAAAAGACGGCGCTAACATCAACCTGACTGGGGGGAACATTACAGCTTCTCAAACTGGTGTTTATATTGATGATAGTAAGAATAGTAGAAATATACTACAAAATGTAGTGATATCAGATAATAAAAATGAAGCATCATCACTCCTTGGAATAGAAATAAACAACGAAAGTTTTATCACTTTAGAAAATGTAACAGTTAAGCAAGCAGAAACTGGTATACTTGCGGATGTCGTTTCTCAAGTTATAGTATCCGGAGGATCATTCGAAGGTAAAATGGATGGCGTATATGCTATGGGCGGCACCACCATTACTGTAGATGGCGGTACTAACATTACCTCATCTAATGGTAACGGACTCCATGCCGATGATGAAAATACCACCATAAAAATGACTGGGGGAAGCGTAACTGGAAAAGACGCAGCATTGTATACAAACGATGGTGGTCATATTAAAGTCACGGGTGGTACTCTAACAGCTAAGGAAGATACCACAAGTGCACCTACTACAGAAGGGGATAACCCTGCATATAATAAGGGTACTAAAATTGAGAGTGGATTCGGCGCATTGTCTCAAGGTGAAAACAGTGTGATTGAATTATCTGATACAAAGATCAATGATGCGACAATCGGGTTAAAAACACAAGAAAGTGGCGCAATCGCAATGACTGGGGGAAGCATTACAGCGTCCAAAGTTGGTGCATTCTTTTTAGATAGCAAGAGCAAAGAAAACGAACTGAAAGATGTAGTGACATCAAGTGGGAAAGATGATGCGCCACTAATCAATGGAATCAAAGCAACTAACAGTAATGTCACTTTAAATAATGTAACAGTGACGCAAGCACAAACTGCCATAGATGCATATGATTCCACAGTAAAAGTCTTAGGAGGATCATTTGATGCAGAAAAAGCAGCAATATTTGCTCAAAACGGCGGCAACATCACTTTAACTGGCGGTGCAAAAATTACATCATATAACGATGCTGGACTCTATGCGGAAGGTTCAAAGTCCATCATCGAAATGACAGGAGGGAGCATTACAGCGAAAGAGGAAGCAGTAACGACAACATACGGTGGCCATATTACTGTTACAGATGTCACCCTAAAAACAAATGGTGATGGACTTGGTGTAGCTTCTGATGACCTTGGTAGCATGATTGAATTACTTGGAAAGACAACGATTAGTGATAGTGCAATCGGGCTTCAAGCACAAAACGGTGGTGTAATCAAGATGACTGGGGGAACCATTACAGCTTCTGCAGCTGGTGCTGGCTTCTTAAACAGTAACAGCCGTGAAAACAAACTAGAAAATGTGACAATATCGAGTGGTAAAGACGATGCGCCACTGAACTTTGGAATAAAAGCAGATAAAGGTACCGTCACTTTAAAAGATGTAACAGTGACTCAAGCAGCCGCTGGTATATTTGCAGATCATGATTCGACAATAACAATCTCGGGAGGATCATTTCATGCACAAAATGCAACAATATCTGCTCAAAACGGCAGCGCCATCACTTTAACAAACGGTGCAAAAATTACATCATCTGATGATGTTGGATTATATGCTAAAGATTCAAACTCCTCCATCACAATGATAGAAGGAAACGTCACGGGAAAAGCGAGTGCTTTGGTTGCTGAAGATGGTGGTCATATTACTGTTACAGATGTTACCCTAAAAACAAATGATAGCGATAAGTCATTTGGTGTATTTTCTAATGGCGCAAATAGTGTAATTGAATTGCTTGGAAAGATCACAATTAGTGGTAGTGCAATCGGGCTTGCATTCCAAAATGATGGCGCAATCAAGATGATTGGAGGAACCATTACAGCTTCTGCAGCTGGTGCTGGATTCTTAAACAGTAACAGTCATGAAAACAAACTAGAAAATGTGACAATATCGAGTGATAAAGACGATACGCCACTGAACTTTGGGATAAAAGCAGATAAAAGTACCGTTACTTTAAAAGATGTAACAGTGACTCAAGCAGCAGCCGGTATATTTGCAGAGAATGATTCGACAATAACAATCTCGGGAGGATCATTTCATGCACAAAATACAACAATATCTGCTAAAAGCGGCAGCACTATCACTTTAACCAATGATGCAAACATTACATCATCTGATAATGTTGGACTCTATGCAGAAGGTTCAAAATCCACCATCACAATGACGGGAGGAACTGTCACGGGGAAAGGTAATGCATTGGTTGCTGAAAATGGTGGACATATTACTGTTGCAGATGTGGCTCTAACTGTCACAGATGTGGCTCCAAGTGACGACTATATATCGTCTGGTGTATTTTCTGTTGGTGAAGGCAGTGTAATTGAATTACTTGGAAATACAACTATTAGTAATAGTGCACTCGGGCTTCAAGCACTAAACGATGGTGCAATCAAGATGACTGGAGGAGCCATTAAAACTTCTCTAGTTGGTGCTGGCTTCTTAAACAGTAACAACAGCGAAAACAAGCTAGAAGGTGTAACGATATCGAATAGTAAAGACGATGCGTTACTGAACTTTGGAATAAAAGCAGATAAAAGTACCGTCACTTTAAAAGATGTAACCGTCATGCAAGCAACCAATGCCTTAGTTGCAGATGATCACTCGACAATAACAGCCTCAGGAGGATCATTTCATGCACAAAATACAACAATATCTGCTCAAAACGGCAGCGCCATCACTTTAACAAACAATGCAAACATTACATCATCTGATAACATTGGACTCTATGCAAATAGTTCAAACTCCACCATCAGCATGACGGGAGGAACCGTTACGGGGAAAGGTAATGCATTGGTTGCTGAAAATGGTGGACATATTACGGTCACAAATGTGTCTCTAAATGTTACAGATGTATCTCTAGGTGACGAAGATATATCGTCTGGTGTATTTTCTAATGGCGAAGGCAGTGTAGTTGAATTGCTTGAAGGAACAACGATTAGTAATAGTGAAATTGGACTTACAACAAACGATGGTGGCGCAATAAACATGACTGGAGGGACCATTAAAACTTCTCTAGTTGGTGCCGGCTTTTTAAACAGTAACAGCGGTGAAAACAAGCTAGAAGGTGTGAAGATATCGAATAATAAAGACGATGCGTTACTGAACTTTGGAATAAAAGCAGATAAAAGTACCGTCACTTTAAAAGATGTAACAGTGACTCAAGCAGCCGCCAGTATAGTTGCAAATGATCACTCAACAATAACGGTCTCAGGAGGATCATTTAGTGGACATGATGTAGGAGGAAGCGCCGAAGCCAGCAGTACGATTATCTTAAAAAACAATGCTAACATTACATCATCTAATGGCGAAGGACTCCTTGCAGACGGTTCAGGATCTAAGATCATAATGACGGGAGGATCCGTAGCCGCGAACGAAACAGCGTTATTCGCAATCAACGGTGGGCATATTGATGCCACAGATGTTGCTCTAACAACAGAGGGAAAAGGAAGCGGTGTATTTGTAAGTGGCAATGACAGCACAATTCAATTGCATGGTGATACAATAATTAACAATACTTTGGACGGCCTTGGAGCAGTTAACGGTGGTAAAATCATTAGCGAAAACTTATCGATAATCGGTGGTGAAGCACTTGAAGGCCCCGACAACGAGCGCACTGGTATATGGACATCGGACTCTGGTAGTGAAGTTAGGTTAATGGGCAAAACAACCATTCAAAATGTCGATGAAGGGTTTTATGCAGACGGTGGAAGTAAAATCATTAGCGGAGATTTAACAATAACTGGTGGTGAAAGTAAACAACAAACCGTTGCTGTAAACGTTGCGGAGTCTGATAGTGCAATCGAATTAAATGGTAAAACAATCATTCAAAATTTTGATGTTGGTCTTTTTGCAGGAAATAATAGCACAATTAAGATGACGAATGGTTATATTGGAGCAGCAGAGAATACAATAAAAAATAAAATAGAAGCAAAAAAAGTTGCACTATGGGCGGCAGCTAATGGACATATTGATCTCAAAGATGTTTCTGTAACAGCAGGAATCAGCGGCTTGCAGTTCTTAGCTCTCCCTAATACCAAAACCGATGAATCAAATGATCCGCAAAAACATCAAAATAGTGAAATCAATTTAACCAATGCAGATATTCACGCTGAAAATGGTACTGGAATTTTCATTGGAGCTTTCACTAACGATAACATTGAAGATATTCCAACTTTATCAATCGGTACAGCAAATCTCAAAAATTCAGAAATCCATGCTGATGTATTGTTAGGAGATGGTCTTTTTGAAGATCCAAAATCTTGGAAAAATGACAATTATTGGAACAATAAAGAGGTTAAAGCGATCTCCAATGGCACCTTCACATTAAGCGCTGATCATTCAACTTTAGAAGGCAGAGCGAATATTGCTAAAGACAGAAATGTACATTTTGATCTAAAAAACAAGACAACATGGACACTAAAGACCAGTACAAAAGAAAAAGATGCTGATGGCAATCTGCTTGATATTGCTCAAAGAGCTCGTTCCGATATTTCTACGCTTAATCTCGATAACAGCTCTATTATCTTTAATGGACCAACAGAAGATCATTATCACACATTGCATATAGGATCTGGTAAACCAGATACGCAAACAGTCTACAACGCCTCTGGTAATGCAAAGATTTACTTCAACATTGCTTGGAGTGATGGGGTAGCAAGTGCCGATCAAAAAACCGATAGACTTTTGATCCACGGTGATGTCTCAGGCTCCACAACAGTTTATATCAAAAGCGATTCAGGAGATGAAAGTAGTGTAGTCAATGCTGCTGATCCTTCCAATATAGGTGGCCTCTCGCTCATTCAAGTATCTGGAAAAGCACAAGAAGACTCTTTCAAACTCGTAAATGGCTATACCACAAGAAATCGTTTGCCTTATAAATATACGCTAACGGCCTATGGACCAGAGTCAAGCCACGGTACAGCCGATGTTGCACAAAGCCTCTTTGATGAGAAGAATGAAAATTTCTGGGATTTCCGCTTACATAAAGAAATTCTTGAAACGGATTCTGGTTCTGGTCCAAGTGTGATCGTCCCTGTAGCACAAACGGCCAGTTACTTAGTCATGCCAAATGCTCTCTTCTATAGTGGATTAACCGATATGGCTAAACAAAACGCGCTTTTAGCCAATATCAGAACATCTGTCTTAGGAAAAGAAGAGGAAAAACAAACCGGTTTCTTCCTCTATACTTACGGAAACACAGGAACCTTATCTTCTGAACGTGGACCTCTCAAATATGGTTATGGTGCTGATATCCGCTATGCTGCTCTACAAGCCGGTGTTGCATTCGCGGCATTAGAAGGACAAAATACCACAACACATTTCGGTCTTGTAGGCACCTATGGGCGGCTGTCTTTCACTCCAAAGGATATGGATGATGTAAGTAAGAGCACATTGGATAAATGGTCACTAACAGCTTATGGCAGCGTGCAGCATGACAATGGTTTCTATATGGATACACTGTTATCCTATGGAATTCTAAAAGGAGATATCGGCAATGCTATCATTGGCAAAACCGCAAAATTGCAAAATGCCAAAATGTTTAGTATCTCCACCACTGTTGGCAAAGAGTTTGCAACCGGAATGGAAAGTTTAACATTTGAGCCACAAGCACAAATTGCCTATCAACATTTGATGTTTAATACCATTGAAGATGCTGATAATTTTACCGTTGATATGAAAAATCCTTCTCAATGGTTGATCCGTGTTGGTGGACGTTTGACAAAAACCATTTCCACTGAAAACAACCGTCCGATGTCTTTCTATGGAAAAGTAAACTTGATCAAAACCTTTGGTGATAATGGTACCATTCATATTGGTAGAAACTTTGACCTTGATCCTATGGGACCTGCAATTGAAGGCGGCGTTGGCATCAATGCGCAACTGTCTCACAATTTCTCCCTTCATGGTGATGTCAGCTATCAACAAAAGCTTCAGAAAACTGGTATATCTGGAGCAAATTTCTCAGGCGGCATACGCTATCAGTTTTAACACAAAGCTGTAAAAGCAAGCCTATTCATTCTATTCAATTTAATAAAAAGGCAGCACGATATGCTGCCTTTTTTTATTCTTGACACCCTTTCATAAAAAGATCGCTCGAATAGCTTTTGTTCTTTATCCTCCCAAGATCATCTCCATCAAGATTTATTGATTGACAAGGCTAGGTATTGTTTTTGATGCATACCAGATTGAAGTAGTTGCTCGTACACAGGCAAAAAAGCGCTTTCGTTATAATCCTGAAAAGACAGCTGTGGAAGGTCTTGCCAATTTGCTGGAATTGGGGAGCGTGAAATGCGTGTAGCAGTCTTTGCGCAAAAGAATGAAAATATGCACTAAAGCGGGTGGTTATGCTTAAGGGTGAGAATAAATTCAGTGATTTTGAGAAATCTGCCCCTTACGCTGTCTTAGATATTGAATGGCATTTATCTCTCATAAACAAAAATGTCGCAAAGCGCTTCATCTCCAAGTGAAAGTAAAACTTTCAGAAAAAACACCTTATATGTATTTATTGATAAATCATATATGTTTATTGATAAATCGCGCTTGCTTCATAAAATCCCCTTCCCCTTTTTCTCAAAGCAAAAAGAAAATGTAAAGTTTTACTGTCGTAAGTAGATAAAAAGCACAAGCTACTATTATTTTCCTCTTTACACAGGAAACATACTGCAAAATATTTCTTTACGCAGATAATTTAATTAAATACACCCAAAAAACAAAGACATCAACCACTTTATCAAAATACTCAAGAAGAAACTAAGATTTATAAAAGCATCAATCAGTGCTCTTTAGCATATTTATAAAACACATTACATCCAATATAAAACACCTCAGATCTAAAATTAAGTAAACTTTTTTAATTTTTGCTGACGGCTGTTCCCAACGATGCTGCCCCCTTTATTCTCCTTAATGCATCAAAATATATGACAAGTACTATGATACCCTTAAAAATTACAAACAAATAACGATCATTTGCTTATAATATTGTCCTTAAATATCATTTTAATATTTTTAATTATATATTTAATACGTAATAACTAAAACTATAAATATAATATGAATTAAATGTAAATATATACATTAATTATTATATTTTTTAATTTGACTATAAGTAAATTATAAAATAGTGAGTAGGAAGAATGTTTTTTATAGACCATTATTTATTTTCTTATATTGTTTGTTCTTCTTACTAACAAGTGGAGATATGGAAAACAGGAAAAATATTTGTAGCTTAGTTTAAGTGAGGAGAACATAAATGTCTAAAAAATCTCTTTTATCGTATACAGCAATTGCAGCAATTCTATTATTTGGGACCTACCACAAAACACAAGCGGAAGAACTTAAAGAACTTAAAGTTTCTGATGGAAAAAAAATGGAAGTCTCTAAAGAAAGCTACGAGAATATTTGGGCAGAAACGGGTGGAAAAATCATCGGCAAGAATTTAAAGCTGGGGAGTAGCTCTCCAACACCACCATCTGTTACAACCGTTGTCACCGTTAAAGGATCCGATAGTTTGATTGAATTATCGGACAATACCATCATTGGTGCTCCACTTGGAACTAAATCTTCCTATGAATACGGCGTTAATATATCGGACAACGCTACATTCAAAATGACAGGAGGTTCTATCAATGTTGATAAAACCGCTATTCAGCTAAATGCTGGTAACGGAAATATGGAAAATGTCACAATAACAAGTGAAAACAGCGAACCCTATAACGCAATAAAAGCTGAAAAAAAAAGTAAACTCACTTTGAAAAATATAACTGTTAAAAAAGCAAAAAACAGCATCTTTGCAGATAACCAAACTCAAGTAACAGTTATCGGTGGATCTTTTGAGGCAAAAGAAACAGCAATCAATGCTCGAAACGGTAGTATCATTACTTTAAACAATAAGGCAAAAATCACATCACTTAACGGTGATGGGCTCAATGCCATTGGTGAGCAATCAAAAATTTTCATGACAGGGGGAACTGTTACTGGGAGCAATAGTGTATTATACACAAAAGCTGGTGGATATATTAATGTTAAAGATGTTGTGCTCACAGCAAATGGTAAAGGAACAAAATTCGGTGCATTTGCAAGAGGTTCCAGCACTATTGAATTGAATGGTAACACAACAATTAAAAATGCTTCGATCGGTGTTAAAGCCGAAAGTGATAATGCGACAATCAAGATGACCGGAGGATCGATTGAGGTCACAGGAGACAAAGCAGTAGGTGCATCATTTCTTAACACCACCAGCAAAGAAAACACGCTGAAAGATGTAAAAATATCAAGCGGAAATGATGACTTTCTTATGGATAAAGGAATAAGTGCTGACAAAGGAAGTATTGTCACTTTAAATAATGTAACCGTCACGAAAGCAAAAAACAGCATCTTAGCAGATAACAAATCTCAAATAACAATCACCGGCGGATCTTTTGAGGCAAAAGGAGAAGCAATAATTGCTCAAAACGGCAGTAGCATTACTTTAAACAATGGTGTGAAAATCATTTCATCTGAGCATAATGCGCTGAGTGCCATTGGTGAGCAATCAAAAATTTTCATGACAGGAGGAACTGTTACTGGGAGTAATAATTCATTATATGCAACTTTGGGTGGATATATTAATGTTAAAGATGTTGCACTCACAGAAAATGGCGAAAGTTCAGTTACAGGCGCATCAGCTGAGGGCCCCAACAGCGTCATTGAATTAAAAGGAAAAACAACGATTACGAAGACTCTCTTTGGCCTTTATGTAACCGATGGAGGCAAAATCACAAGTGAAGAATTAACGATAAAAGGGAAGAGAACAAATATTGAGGGAATCGAACTACCCAGCATGGGTGTAAATGCTGCTGCAAATAGCGTCATTGAATTAAACGGAAAAACAACGATTGAAAAAGTTGATTTTGGACTTGTCGCATCCAATAGCACGATTAAGATGGTCAATGGCGCTGAAAACAAAATAGATGCAACAATAATTGCACTAAAGATAAACAGAAATGGACATATTGATCTCGCAAATACTTCTGCAACAGCAGGGGTTGCTGGGGTAAATTTTGCAGATTTGTCTCAAAATAAGTTAAACGGCCTAAGTAATAGTAATCCACAAGATTGGCAAAACAGTGAAGTTAATTTGACCAATACAGATCTGATCGTTGAAAATGGTATTGGAATAAATACCGATGAATCAATGGGGAAAATTAATCTCAAAAATTCAAAAATCCTTGCAGATACGTTATTCAAAAACATAAAGCAGAAGACAAAACCTGTTGAAATGTTTACTTTAACCGCAGACCATTCTGTCTTACAAGGCGGTGTAAGAAATGACGAAAATGGGCAAACACGCTTTGATCTGAAAAACGACACAAAATGGACGTTGAAGATCAGTAACAATGAAAAAGATGCTGATGGAAAACTACTTGATATTGCTCAAAGATCTCGTTCCGATATTTCTACGCTTAATCTCGATAACAGCTCCATTATGTTTAGCAAGCCAACAGAAAAACAGCATTACCAAACTTTGTATATAGGTTCTGGTAAACCAGACACGCAAGCCGTCTACAATGCCTCTGGTGACGCAAAGATTTACTTCAACACGGCTTGGAGTGATGGTGCTGCAATAAATGACCAAAAAACCGATAGACTTTTGATCCATGGGGATGTCTCTGGCAACACATCAGTTTATGTTTCAGGACGCGTAGAAAAGAACAGTAGTCAAGTAAATACCTCTGCTGCTCCTAATGTACGGGGGCTTTCACTCATTCAAGTTTCTGGAAAAGCAGAAGAAAACTCTTTCAAACTGGTAAATGGCTATACCACAAGAGGTGGCTTACCGGATATGTATACACTACGTGCCTATGGACCAGACTCAAGCCAAGGCAAAGCCGATATTGCACAAAACCTCTTTGATGAAAAGAATAAAAATTTCTGGGATTTCCGTTTACAACCCGAACTGCTTGACTCCAATTCTGGTTCAAATCCTGATCCTGAAACAAATATCCCTACCGTTGCCCCTGTACCACAAACCGCAAGCTATTTGGTCATGCCAAATGCTCTCTTCTATAGTGGATTAACCGATATGGCTAAACAAAACGCGCTTTTAGCCAATATCAGAACATCTGTCTTAGGAAAAGAAGAGGAAAAACAAACCGGTTTCTTCCTCTATACTTACGGAAACACAGGAACCTTATCTTCTGAACGTGGACCTCTCAAATATGGTTATGGTGCTGATATCCGCTATGCTGCTCTACAAGCCGGTGTTGCATTCGCGGCATTAGAAGGACAAAATACCACAACACATTTCGGTCTTGTAGGCACCTATGGGCGGCTGTCTTTCACTCCAAAGGATATGGATGATGTAAGTAAGAGCACATTGGATAAATGGTCACTAACAGCTTATGGCAGCGTGCAGCATGACAATGGTTTCTATATGGATACACTGTTATCCTATGGAATTCTAAAAGGAGATATCGGCAATGCTATCATTGGCAAAACCGCAAAATTGCAAAATGCCAAAATGTTTAGTATCTCCACCACTGTTGGCAAAGAGTTTGCAACCGGAATGGAAAGTTTAACATTTGAGCCACAAGCACAAATTGCCTATCAACATTTGATGTTTAATACCATTGAAGATGCTGATAATTTTACCGTTGATATGAAAAATCCTTCTCAATGGTTGATCCGTGTTGGTGGACGTTTGACAAAAACCATTTCCACTGAAAACAACCGTCCGATGTCTTTCTATGGAAAAGTAAACTTGATCAAAACCTTTGGTGATAATGGTACCATTCATATTGGTAGAAACTTTGACCTTGATCCTATGGGACCTGCAATTGAAGGCGGCGTTGGCATCAATGCGCAACTGTCTCACAATTTCTCCCTTCATGGTGATGTAAGTTATCAACAAAAGCTTCAGAAAACTGGTATAAGTGGTGCAAGCTTTTCAGGTGGCATACGCTATCAGTTTTAAAACAAAACTGTCAAAACAGCGTATTTCTTTTCTATGCATCAACAAAAAAGGCAGCAACAATATGCTGCCTTTTCGCTTTATAAGTTCTAATAACACTACACTATCCCTCCTTAAGAGAGCCCTTGCTTTTTCTACTGCCTGTAAAATCAACATCCACGCCCAACGCCGCGGCTTGTTTAAAACAAAGTTTGAGACGCATCAGTGCTGTATTAGCAGCTCCAGCTTTTGTATGACAGATGGGAGCGAGGGTATTGCCTATTTCTGTTTGTGTAATCTCTGAAATAGGCAAACAGCCTAATTTAGGGAGAATATGGAGTTTTAAAGGTGAAAACAGTTTCCATCTTTACCATCATTTTTTAATTCAGCTTTACAACTTTCAAAAGCATCTAAGGCAATGTCTTTTAAATAATGGAGATTACGCATTGCCTCACGTTTTCGTTTCTCACGTTCTTTAATGGGATCATGACCATCACGAAGAACAGAGTGCTATTGGGAGGGGTGCCAATTCACGAGCTTGTTTTAAAGAGACATCTCTCAAAGCACCCAAGTCCATTTAGCGACAGCGCCCATGAATGGTATAACGATAAAGCCATTGAGCACCCCCATCTTTACGTTTGTGAAGGAGCAAGCCGGCACCATCATTATATTTTCCAGCTCGTGGGTGTTGCTAAAGCCCTTGGCTCTTGAGACGATTCATAAGAGCCATTTTTAGTCCTTTCTTATACATTTTTTACCCACACGCCAGCCCCGCTTGTGGTGTGCAAGAGAATGGTTTTTCTTGATTTAAGACAAACAGGTTTAAAATGAGAGAATCTTACGTTATTCAGAACTCTAACTCAATGAAAGTAACGATAAATTATCATTATAAATCAGCATATTATACCATTTTTATCAAGATAAAGGATCAGGTATTTTTATCTAGAATATGTCACAAAGTATGCAGCCTTTTCGTACATGAAATCCATTTTTTCCTGAAGTGTTTTCTTTTCCACTTAAATACGATTTTTCTCCTCTTCACATGGGTTGCGCAGCTATTTATCATCGAATTTGCCCATAAAGCTAAGCAAAGTGTATTTCTAGATAATATAAAGATAACAGCATTAAGAATAAATCTTAAAAAATAGAAGATTTCTTGCTTTTTCACTTATGGAAGTACAGAAACTCTACCGTTTGATTATGCTCCTCTTTGAAGAGAGATATGGTGCTAATATGCGCCATAGAGCTGTCCAAGCAAAGATGATATTAGAAAAATGAAAAGTTAATCACTACACATTTGAAATAGATAGGAACCTACAGCCACTCTCATTCACTCCAAAGGATATAGAAAATGAAAAAAAGCACACTAGATAAATCATCAATCATAGCTTACAATATAACAGAGCATAATGGTGTTTTCATATGGCTACACTCTTCCCTTATGATATCTGGACAGCAAATATCTCTAAAACTTCTATAAAAATACTATTAAAGTTATGCTGTAAAAATGTTAATTGCCTCAACAATCATTTGTCAAAAATTTGCAAAAAATAATCAGAGAACTAACCTTTTGAAGCACAAACATAATTTGTGTACTAAGGAATTGATTTTTAACGCCTTTTAACATATTGATAATCTTAAAATTAAATCAGACAGTCTCCCCAGTTAGTCCGGATAGGTAGGTATCTAACAAAAACTATTGTTAGGACCGTAGAAGATCGTACCCCATCCTTGTATGAGAAAGTGAACTTCCTTAAAAAACTTTGATATTAATGATACTAAACAGATTGGTATTCATTTTCACCTTAATCCGATAGATTCTGCCGTTAAAGGTGCGTTTAGCACAATACACAATTATCTCACAATTTAACTCTCTATATTGATGTAAACTATCAAAAATTTTTAAAAGACGTGTAGCCGAGACAAGTTTTTCTGATAGAATACGCTACCAATTTTAATATAAAAATTATAAAAAAATAAGCATATTAATCCGTTTACTATTAACAAAAAAACGGACTGTATTTTTTTTATTTACAATCTATTATAGCAATAAAATAATTTCTTTCTTTACGATGTGTTGTCGCTATCTATAAAGATTTATTTACACTTCCATTGCTGGTTCTTCTAAACAAACAGTTTTGAGAAAATTAATGCATGAAAAGAAAATCTAACAACAAGCGCTTTATCTTTCATATACAAAATGCTCAAGAAAGCTAATTTTTTCATTTATAAAATGAAATCACTCAATAAAGTTCTTTTTATATCAATAAAAGATGTTTTAAATTGAATATTCAAAATATTGATTTATAATGATAATTTAGCGTTATTCCTATTGAATTAAAATCTTGAATATCGTAAATTTCTCTCATTTAAAATCTGTTCCATGTTGAACTAATCAAAATCATTCACTTACACATTACAAGCAGGGCTGGCGTGTGGAGAAAAGTTATATAAGAAAAGCCTGAGAATTCCTCTCATGAACTGTCTCAAGTGCCAAGGGCTTATCACAAATATTGGGAGCTAGCAAAATGTGTGACGGGCTTGCTCTTTTATTAAGCGTAAAGGTATCGGCTTGCTCCTTCGTAAGCGTAAATATGATGGGATTCTATGGCTTTAGCGTTATAGCATTCATGAACACCGTCGCGAAATGGGCTGTGCTTCCTTAGAAAAATGGACTTTGGTACCCTTATCTTTAAAGAAAGCCTGTGAATAGCCCCCTCATCTCTTCTTCTTATAGCAGAAAAAATTTGCTGATCGTTTTGGTGAATGCATCAAATAATACATCTCAACGCTATAGAGCTTTTATAGCGATTATCTTTAATAGACAATTTTTAAATATCATACTTCATAGTGCTTTTAGCATAAGCTTAACCAAGCTAGGTTTTATGAAATCCACTTTTCTCGACTTTTTATGATCATGAAAAAAGTTTTTCTGAAGCAAAACTTCAAATCATAGAGAACACCATCAATATAATTCGTTTTGTTATTTACAATAAAAACATAATGATATAGAAACTGTCTGGGTACTTGCGCCATCAGGGGAATGAAGTAAGCATCAAAGCATACCAAATACTAAAGGCATATCTATGTGTAAGAAATATATTTATAAGAAAAATTTTTTGTTATGTACAATTGCTGGAACTTTGATTTTTTCTCATTTCGGTTCAACTTATGCAAATACATCAGCTCCTGAAACTCCTGGAATTTTGGGAAAGATTGAATTAAATAAGGGAGAAGAAAAGACTTTAAATAATGTTCTTGTCCGCGATAAAGGACCTGGAATATTAGCGCATGATAAAGCAGCTATCACAATTGTAAAATCAACAATACACACGGAAATGTCTGCACTTTCTGTATCAGAAGGTGGACGCATTCATGCTAAAGAAATTAAAGCAAATACAGTATACAAAGGTTTAGAAACAAAGAATGGTATAATCAACGTTGAAGATTCAACCATAACCGTCCAACGAGGAGGTGCCGGTGGTATCGTTTTTTATGAAACAAAAGATTCTTCACTGAAAAGTGGAGAAAAAGTTGTCAATAAGGTTGTTCTTAGCAATACAAAACTTCTTGTGAAAAACGGTACCGGTATTCTTGGTCCCTACTGCTCAAGAGCCGTTGCTGAAGTTCAACTTAAAGACTCAGAAATTCGATCTGACGTATTATTGAGAAATAAAACGAAACGTAAATATTATGACAACGATACTCTTCCTGTAACTTTAGCATTAACCGCTGATAATTCAACAATAGAGGGACGAGCAAGAACTTTAAAAGTCAATACAACGGTTTTGACTCTGAATAACAAGAGCAAATGGTACTTAAAGACCTCTCAAGAGGAAGTCGATACTGACTTTAATGTGTTTAACTATGAGCTCAGTGATATTAAACAACGAGCCCTTTCTACCGTTTCAGTACTGAATCTTAATAATAGTTCTATCATATTTAAGACACCACAAGGGCGGGAAAAAGATCATTATCATACCTTGTATGTAGGGCGAACAGCTGAGGTTCGTAGACCTGAGGGAAGTACAATCCCCGATATAGAAAGCACTTATAATACAGTTTACAATGCCACAGGCGATGCAAAAATTTATTTTAATATTGAATGGAGTGATGGTCTAGTAAAAGAACAGCAAAAAGCTGACCGCCTCCTTATACATGGTGATGTATCAGGCAGCACAACAGTCCATATCAAGAACCTTGCGAAAGGTGAGATATTAAAAGCTGAAGATTCTGTTTCCTCAAATATGCGTGGTCTTTCACTCATTCAAGTTTCTGGAAATGCAAATGAAGGTTCCTTCAAACTTGCACACGGCTACACCACAATGGGGGGATTGCCCTATAAATATATACTCAAAGCCTATGGTCCAACATCCAGCCATGGGACAGCCGATAGCACACAAAGTCATTTTAGCGGAATATCACAAGAATCAAAAGAAAATACCCTCAAAGACTACACAATCTACACGATATCAGCATCAGGAACAATGATTGAAGGTGTTTCACCAAAAGAGAAAGAAGCGCAAAATACCGGTTCATCATCCCTTGGACAAGCAAACAACGCACAAAACATCTTGGAAAAAAATCAGAATTTCTGGGATTTTCGCTTGCAAAATGCGACTCTCGATAATGAAGGAAAGATCAGAGCTCTCGTTCCTCAAGTGGCAAGCTATTTGTCCATGCCTAACGCACTATTCTCAGCTGGACTGGCTGATATAAACAATCAAAACACTTTACTCAACTCGATGCAGGAAAACACCTTTGAGACAAAAGATCATAAAAACAAAGGAGTCTTCTTCTCGACTTATGGAAATAAGATGACATTATCCTCTCACCGTACGCCATTACAATATGGCTATGGTGCCGATATTCACTATGCAGCTTTACAGGCAGGCATTAGATTAGCAACTCTAGAAGACCAAAACATGACCGCCAATTTCGGTCTTTTAGGAACATATGGGAAATTAGCTTTCATCCCTAAAGACATGGAAGGTGCTGACAAGAGTACACTCAATAAATGGTCAATTACTGCATATAGTGGGCTGCGCCATAATAATGGGATATACATCCATGCACTCTTCTCCTATGGAATGCTCAAGGGAGATATCACCACAGCTCTCATAGGAAAGACTGCAGAGTTGAAAAATGCTGATACATTCAGTGCATCAGCAACCATTGGACAAAAGTTCGAAACCAGTAGGAAAGGATTGGTCTTTGAACCACAAGCACAACTTGTTTATCAACGCCTCATGCTTGGCACACTCTCAGATGTCGATGGCTTTGATGTGGATATGGGAAATCCTTATCAATACTTAGTGCGTGTCGGTGGACGCTTAACGCAAACGAAGCCTTCTATTGAAAACGGCGGTATTCTTTCTTTCTATGGTAAACTAAACGTTGTTAAAGCTTTTTCTAACAATGGTACGATACAGATTGGTGAACCATTCCACCTTGATTCTATAGGAGCGTCTGTTGAAGGTGGACTTGGTGTAAATGCACAATTATCACAAAATATCGCACTTTATGCTGATGTTAACTATCAATATAAGCTTCAAAAAACTGGTATATCCGGAGCAAGCTTTTCAGGCGGAATACGCTATCAGTTTTAAGAAAACGCAAAAAACAATTTATATTCTATTCATTTTAATAAAAGGCAGTGCAAATGTACTGCCTTTTTACAATCTATCGGAAAGAACCGTTAACAACTATTCTTTCTACCACCTTTCTTGAGCCAATTAATCTCACTCAAACCAAATGTAACAAAATCTGTTATCTCTAAATGAATACTGAATTCTCAAGAGAGCTGCCTTTTTGATTTATAAAAATCAAATGCTTTTAATAAAATTTTTGTATTTTAAAACACGTAATAAATAATTCTCTGTGTAAGAAAATCAATTAAAAGCTTTTTGTAAGCGCACAACAACAGCTTCTCCAAAAACTTTGTAGAGTTTTCATAACAACAGCCTTAAGCAACAAACATCCTTGCAAAATATTTTGTTTCTTAACACTTTTAAACGGAATACTGATCAATCTAGCTTTTCTGCAATTCATAGTTGCTCACTGCAATTTCTATTTTAAAAACTCTTCTAAAATCATTTTTTAAACGATAAAGAACAAGACGCAATATTTCGTTTTGTTGTTTACAATAAAAACATAATGATATAGAAACTGTCTGGGTACTTGCGCCATCAGGGGAATGAAGTAAGCATCAAAGCATACCAAATACTAAAGGCATATCTATGTGTAAGAAATATATTTATAAGAAAAATTTTTTGTTATGTACAATTGCTGGAACTTTGATTTTTTCTCATTTCGGTTCAACTTATGCAAATACATCAGCTCCTACAATGGTTATGGCTCGTGCGGATAAAGCAGGAGAAGAAAAAACCTTTAATAACGTTTTTATCCGCAGCGCATATACAACAGTGGTTGCTGATGACAAAGCCTTTATCACCATTACAAATTCAACAATGCGTTCAGACTCAAATTTATTTACCGCAACAACAGGTGGACGTATTCATGCTAAAAAAACTGTAGGAAAATCAAATTCTCGTGGTTTAGAAATTTCAAACGGCATCATCCATATTGAAGATTCAATCATAAATGTTTCCGGACATCACAAAAGTCGTGGTATCCTTTTTGATTACATCCCAAGTTCCCAAGTAAAAGAGGGCGAAAAAGTTATCAATAAAGCAATTCTTACCAACACAAAACTTCTTGTTGAAAATGGTATTGGTATTCTAGGACCAGATTATGCAAAATCTGTTGCTGAGGTAGAACTTAAAAGTTCAGAAATTCGTTCTGATATATTATTAAAAAATAAAATCCCAGAAAACTCAAAAGATATCGATCCTCGCACTTTTATATTAAGCGCTGACAATTCGATTATAGAAGGACGAGCAAAGACTTTACCTCAAAATACAACGATTTTTACTCTCAACAATAACAGCAAGTGGTCCCTAAAGATTAGTCAATTTGAAGTAGACAAAGAATTTGACAGCTCTAAAGGATACTTGCTCACTGATATTAAACAACGTGCACAGTCTATTGTCTCAGTATTGAACCTTAATAATAGCTCTATTATATTTAATGCGCCGCATAAACTAGCAGACAATCAGTATCAAACCTTGCATGTGGGAAAACAGCCAACAGCTGAAGCTGCAAAAGCAGAGCAAAACAGAAGCTTCGATGCAACAACGGTTTACAATGCATTGGGCAACGCAAGAATTTACTTTAATACCGAATGGAGTAATGGTCTTATAAAAGAACAACAAAAAACTGACCGTGTTCTCGTTCATGGTAATGTCTCAGGCACCACAACGATCTATTTCAACAATCTTTCAAAGCGTGCAGAACCATTCGATAATGATGAAGTTTCAATTCCTTTGAATGCGCGTGGTCTCTCACTTGTTCAGGTGTCTGGAAAAGCAGAGGAAGCCGCCTTCATGCTGGCAAATGGCTACACTACAATGGATGGATTGCCCTATAAATATGTATTAAATGGCTATGGACCAACATCCAGCCGTGGGAGAGCTGACAAACAGCAAAGTCTTTTGCAAGAAAGTGAAGAGTTTTGGGATTTCCGTCTACAAAATGCGACTCTTGATGATGAAGGAAAAATCAAAGCTCTTGTTCCTCAAATGGCAAGCTATTTGGTTATGCATAATGCAATATTCTCCTCTGGCTTGGCTGATATAAACAATCAAAATACACTGTTAGATAATATGCACTCAACAGTTTTTGGATTAGAAGGTCATAAACAAAAAGGGATATTTTTATCGACTTATGGCAACAAGATGACGTTATCTTCCAGCCGTAGTCCATTGGAATATGGTTATGGTGCTAATGTTCACTATGCTGCTATACAAGCAGGCATGACATTAACAACGTTAGAAAATCAAAATATAACCGCGAATCTTGGTCTTTTAGGCACATATGGAAAGCTCGCTTTTACGCCAAAGGACATGGAAGGTTCTGACAAAAGCATACTGGATAAATGGTCCTTTACGGCATATGGGAATCTCCACCATGACAATGGTCTCTATGTTAATGCATTTTTCTCTTACGGCATTTTAAACGGACATATTACAACAGCCCTTATCGGCAACACCACAGAATTCAACAATACGGATACATTAAATATATCAGCTACCGTTGGACAAAAACTAGCAACTGGTGTTGAAGGAGTGTCCTTTGAACCACAAGCACAACTTATTTATCAACATATTGCCTTTGGCACTCTTTCAGATATTGATGGCTTCCAAGTTAATATAAAGACCCCTCATCAATGGTTGGTCCGTATTGGAGGGCGTTTAACAAAAACAATACTTCCTATTGAAAAAGATCGTGTTCTTTCTTTTTATGGTAAATTGAATGTCATCAAAGCTTTTGGTGAGAAGCGCGCTATTGATGTTATGGAATCTTTCCATCTCGATTCTATGGGCTCTTCCCTTGAAGGTGGGCTTGGCATTAACGCGCAGCTTTCTAAAAATATCGCACTTCATGCTGACGTTAATTACCAACATAAACTTCAAAAAGCCGGGTTCTCTGGAATTAATTTTTCCGGAGGAATGCGTTATCGCTTTTAGAAATCTTAGCTCTCTATTTTGACGCATAAGCAGCGCTGAGATGAAAACAGTGCTGCTTAACTACATTACAAAAAACCGTAATGTGTCAAAAAGTGGTTCATTTTTAGCAAAATAAAGAAAATATCTTAAGGAACATCTCTATGCATAAGAATCTTTTGTTATGTACAGCCGCTTGTGCTTTATTTTTTTCTTCTTTTAATTTCACATCTACCAGCACCGCCTCTGCTCTAAGCCCCCAGGAACGCCATGCCATTGAAGGGATTATGAAATTACCTGAACAATATCGCCATGCCATTGATTTAATAAACACACCAACACAAGCAGAAAAAAATCTTGAAAAGATAGCCTCTGGCGCCATGATGGAAGATAATGCGCACTTCAACCAAGCACTTGATGCCGATAACCAACAGCGTGTTAATGCTGCACGCCAAGAATGGGTGAGCCAAGACAATCGTAATTGGTCTGAACTGCAAAATACAGCAGAAATATTACATAAGGCGGCACAAGTGGATACTGCCTTACAAGGACAAAACAAGGAACTTTCCAATACTTTACGCAAAGCAGTATTAGAGACTTTGAACGCGGATGGAATAACCAACGTGGAGAGAAAAGAAAAAACATCCCCTCCTCCAACGGACACTTCATTCACAAGAACAGATCATGGAATGAGACAGCCTAAAATAAATGAAAATTCGCAATCTGATATTGATCCCCAAACAAACACCACTTCCTCAGCATCGAAAACGACTCTTCCATCCGAAAAAGCGCATATGAATTTGCTCCCAAAGGTTGGAAATACTGCTACCGCGGCTACAGAGAGCACCTCTAAACTTACAGATGATGATAAAGCAACTGCAACTTCTACTTCTCTTAATGGGACAGCAAAAAGCACAATTCTTACACCACAAGAAGAAAGCTCTTTAGTCATGCCTATCGCGATGTTTGCTGTCGGGTTTAGTGATGTCAACAATCAAAATATCTTGTTAGACAATATGCAAATAACAATGTTTGAGCCCAAAGATCATCCAGAAAGAGGCGTTTTCTTATCCTCTTATGGCAATAAAAGCACCTTTTCTTCCAAGGTTCAAGCAGAACAAGATGGTGTTCAAGCAGATATTCACTATGCTGCATTGCAAGCAGGAGCAACACTAATAGCGCTAAAAGATCAAAATATCAGCAGCAACTTTGGTCTTTTCGGAACATATGGGAAATTATCTTTTACTCCTAAAAACAAGGAGAGCTTTCAAAAAAATATGTTTGATAAATGGTCACTCACCGCATATGGAAATATTCAGCATGACAGTGGCATCTATGCAAGTGCATTTCTCTCTTATGGAATTTTCAAAGAAAATCACGCTACAGCTCTCATCAAACATACCTCAAAAGTGAAGAATAGTAAAACATTAGGAGCCGCTGCAACTGTTGGTCAAAAACTGTCAACCAGTTTGGAAGGTGTAATCCTAGAACCGCAAGCACAACTTGTTTATCAACGTCTCATGCTTGGTTCTTTATCAGATAGGAGCCCTTTCTCAGATGACGATAACTCTAAAATAGACATAAGTAATCCTTATCAATGGCTGCTCCGTATTGGCGGACGTTTAACGCAAAACAAAGGACATGCTGTTTCTTTCTACGGCAAACTGAACATGATCAAAACTTTTAGTAAAAATTTTCAGCTTGCAGCTATGGGATCTTTAATCGAAGGTGGTTTTGGTATTCACACACACTTATCACAAAATATTCAGCTTCATAGTGATCTCAGCTATCAACATAAATTCAAAAAAGCTGGCATCTCTGCAATAAATATTTCCGCTGGAATGCGCTATCACTTTTAAAAATACTTGTATTCCTTATCTTGAAATATGAAGAGATCTCATTATGTTTCGTTTTGTCTCTTACAAAAGAGACATAATGAGGTCAAAGTTTTACTTTTTATGAGAGAGGGGGAAATATTTTAGGAATACATCCATATGAAAAAAAGCTTCTTACTATACACAGTTTCCGGAGTTCTGTTTTGTTCTTCCACCAGTATGTCTTATGCTATTCATAGTACAAATCCATCAACAACGATAGATTCTTCTTCTCTACAACCTGCTCGTGTCAAGTCACAAATAAATCTATCCGGAGTTTTTGATCCGTATAAAGATCTATATGATGGAATCGGGCGAATTATGCCATCATATCCATCTTCAACCCCTAATGGCCTCCTTCCCCCTACAGCACCTAGCTCCACAAGAACGAGCGTAAGCCCTATTTCTACAGGAAGTAAACTTACAACGCCTACTTCTACAAGCACTCTACCTCCCAAAACACAACTTGAAGGAAATTCAGCTGGAAATATAATTTCTTCTTCAAAACAAAACTCTGATCTTAGTCAAGGAAGTACACAAACACCAAAGACTAAAGTTACAGAAGGTGTACAATCTAACCCTACAACACAAAACACTCCTATTATACAATCTTCAACAACAGGAATGGAAGCAAAATCTAGAAGACGTTCAGGGGCGCCCTCCTCTTCTGCAGACTCTTCCAGCGAAAAAACACTATCGAATTCTGCTGTGTCTTCACAGCCAGAACCTACACAACCTTCACCGAATTTACAACCAGCACTTACAAAGTCTGAACCTACAAGAACGGAACCTACAAAACCAACAACAGAGCAAATACCAACATCTAATGAACCAGAACTCGCACAGCCAATATCTTTAAGAGTAGAAACTGAAAAAACAACATTACTGGTACCACCAAAATCTGCAAAGCCAGCGCCAGTGCAATCTTCATCTGCACAAAAAATATCTGAAAAATCAGAGATTGAAAAACCAATATCACCAATAAAACAACCTGAAAAGTCTACACAAATTGAGGATATAAGCGCTGGAGTTGAAGCTAAAAACGGTAAGACCATAACGCTACATAACAAAAAAATTCAAGACAATGGTTTTGCTGTACATGCAGAGGGAAATAATTCAAAAGTCAACATGATAGGGGGAACAGTTGATGCGCGTTTTGTTGCACTAAGCGTATCAGATGCTGGAGAAATTGATGCTACAGGCATTACTGTAACAGCAGAAACAGCTGGTTTGGTAAACATGGAGGGCACAATCAAACTTAAGGATTCAAGCGTCCATGTCACGGGAAATTATGAAGCAGACGGTATTATTTTCCGCAACAATCCGTATAATACCCCTAGAAAACGATATACACGCAATGCTGAAAGGAACACCAATGCCGTTCAAGAACAAGATGTAGCCAATATTGCTGATAAAGTAACCCTAGAGAATACAAAGCTTTTCGTTGAACATGGTAGCGGTATCAACCTTTATGGAACAGGCGTAAACGGGGAAGTCAACCTTAAAAATTCAGAAGTTCATGCCGATATTTTATTAAAAAATATCAAGAACGAAAGTGCCTCCACAAACACCATTACATTAGTTGCAGACCACTCTTCTTTAGAAGGTCGGGTAAGAACTTCTAAAGATAATAGAACAGTTTTTGATCTAAAAGAGAGGACGAAATGGCTTTTAAAGGCGAATAAAAATGCCACAAATAATGATAATATTTTAAATGACTATAGACAGTTTGGTGTTGATGAAAAATCATACTCTAATCTTTCTGAATTGCACCTTACAAACAGTGCCATTATGTTTGACAAGCCCATTGAGGGACATTATCAAACTCTGTTTATAGGACCTAATCTTTCGCAAGAAGACGAAACAACTCACACAGCAGCGATTTATAGTACAGCGGGTCTTGCAGAGATTTATGTAAACACTCAATGGGATAAACATTCTCCTATCACGGAACAACAAACTGATCGCATTGTGATTAATGGTGATGTCTCAGGAAGTACTGTTGTTCACATCAATCTCCAAACCGATAGCTCTGCTGTTTGGGAAGAGACGATGGCTTCACTTCCTTTAGGGACACATGGGATTTCAATCATTCAAGTTTCCGGACAAGCAAACGAAAATTCCTTCACGTTAGCAGGAAACTATATGACAATAGGGAAACAACCTTATAAATATATACTCACAGGCTATAAGCCTGGAACATCTCATGAGAGCCAAAATCTTTTTGGCAAGAAGAATAGTGATTTCTGGGATTTCCGCTTACAGAATGCCTACATTGATAAAGACAAAAAAGTTCGAGCCCTTTTACCACAGGTAGCAAACTATTTAACCATATCTAATACTTTATTTTCTGCTGGATTTACTGATGTAAACAATCAAAACACGTTGTTAGACAATATGCGAACAACAGTATTTGGGGCAAAAGACAATATAAAGAATGGTATCTTTTTCTCTTCCTACGGCGAGAAGGTCACCCTATCTTCCAACCGCGATCCACTGCACTATGGTTATGGTGCTGATGTAAACTATACTGCCTTACAATTAGGGGGCATATTAGCCGCCTTAGAAAGCAAAGACATAAGCGCATATTTTGGTCTTTTAGGAACGTACGGAAAGCTTGCCTTTACGCCAAAAGAGATGCAAGATTCTGAAAAGACAACGCTTGATAAATGGTCACTTACCGCTTATAGCGGCATCCAGCATAGCAATGGTATATATGTCAACGCTCTTCTTTCTTACGGAACCTTAAAAGGAAATATTACCACAGCTCTTGTTGGGAATGCCGCAAAATTGGATGGTACCGAGATGCTTAATATATCTGCAACCATTGGTCAGAAATTAGCAACCGATACAAAAGGGCTTGTCTTTGAACCACAAGCTCAATTCATTTATCAAAATCTCATGTTTGATATTTTCTCAGATACCAATGGCTTAAAAGTAGACATGGGCAATCCACATCAATGGTTGATCCGTTTTGGTGGACGTTTAACAAAAACGATAATGGCTGTTGAAGAAAACAAGGCTGTTTCCTTCTATGGTAAAATGAATGTTATCAGAACTTTTGGCGATGGTAAAACAATAAAAATTGCTGATACCTTTCATGTTGATCCTACCGGCTCTTCAGTTGAGGGAGGCATGGGGGTGAACGCATATCTTTCTCAAAATATCGTACTAAACGCCGATATCAGCTATCGGCAAAAACTGCAAAAAGCCGGTGTATCTGGCACCAATTTGTCTGGCGGGATACGTTATCGTTTCTAAAGCTGAAGTTAATTTTAACTTAAATAAAAAAGGCAGCACAAAGTGCTGCCTTTTTTATTTAAATTTATATATTTTTTTAAATTCTCAAAAATCATTATCACATCAAAAAAGATTTTGACTTATAATATTTCTTTTGCATATTGAATAAAAAACTAAACACCATAACATTCTCTCATCAAAATACCCCATGCATAAAATTTTATGTCTTATATTATCACCACACCTCAAGCGATGATGTTTTTACAGCACAACAGAATAAGCATTCATGCCGATTTAAAAAAGTCAGCCCCTTCTTCGCTGTGGACACTCTATTTATTTTAGATGATGTGCATTTTATATACCTGCTATAAAGACTTAGTATCTGGTATAAATTCTTAAAGGCATGTTTTTCCTCTAAAATCTCAATGCTACAGCAGCTCCATTATAAGACAAGATATTGATTTATAAAGACAATTAATTGTTTTCCATGTTAAATGAGAATCCAGAATATCGTCAGATTCTTTCATTTTAGACCTGTTCCATGTTGAATCAACAAAAACCATATCTCTTACAAGTGACAAGGGGGAAGAGCCATAGGGATAAAAAACTATTAAGAAAGGATTAAAAATGCCTCTAATGAACTATCTCAAGTGCCAAGGGCTGTAGCAACATTGGGATCAAACAAAGAATATGACAGTGTTGAAAAATATAACAATATCAACTTGCTCTTTTATTAAGCATAAAGATGGTCGCGCCCTATAGATTTTATATTATTTCCACGGGAACTTTCTTATTATACCATTCACAAGCACCGTTGCATCAAAGATGTCGTTGCGCCGCCCCACAAACACCATCACGAAATAGACTTGAGAGCTTAGATATCTCTTTAAAACAAGGCCGTGAATTAGGAATAACAAATCCATTCTATTTTGAGTATTTTGTCGTGCATGAAGGACATGCCCGCAGTAAAAAACACAATAAAAAAAAGCGTGAAACAATGCGGAATCTTCATTATTTAACAGATAGTGCTTTAGATACTTTTGAAAGACATAAAGCTAAATTAAAGAACGGCGGAACAGAGGGAAGCTGATTTCTACCTCTTTATTCTTTCCCAATGAGATTGCCTCCCCATTTCAAATATTACGCCAACAAAGATATACGCACTACATCCACTCAGATCTGGATGCTCTCTCCAATCTGACATACAAAAACTAAAAACAGCAGAAGAAAATAATAAACCGCTTTAATTTTTATCTCAAGCCTATAGATTTAAACAACGAACCGCGTCATATCACCACACTTTAAAGGACAATATTCCATGAAGCTTATAGGCAATATTCATCACATACTCTTCATCATTCATGCTTTTTGCTGACTTGGTGGTTATGGCGGAGTGAACGCACCAGATCCCATCCCGAACTCGGCCGTGAAACACTCCAGCGCTGATAGTACTTTGCCTTAAGGCACGGAAGAGTAAGTCGCCGCCAGATCTGCTAAATGCAAGCAAAAGACTCAATGTATAAACCTTACATTACCACACCCCCAAGGAAGCTGTTTTTAAGGCATCACAGGCTGGTCTAAATATTCTCTTGATCGCGCCTCTCCCTAAACTAAAAAATGAAGCTCCCTATTAACTCAGTCTGCAAACAATTCTCTGTAAATAATCCGCCTTCTCTGAATTCTCTTCTAGCCAGCTTCTCACCGCATGCGGTTCACATCACGACACCTTAAAAGACATTGTTTTAAGAACAGCGTTTTACAGTACATCAGGATAATAATTTAAATATCCAAATGCACTTAAAACAAGTCTACTCACTAAACGCACTATTTATCCAAATCAACTGCCCTACCTAATCATTGTCATGACTTAGAACAGCCCGTATTAATCAGATTTGAATTTATTCCTCTATTTCTTTTGCACGTCCAGATAGCTGTATAGCTCTAGAAAGATCATTAACTGCATTTAAATGTGTTTGAAGTAATTCACTATTACGCTGTAATTTTTCTTGTAAATCAGACAACAAACTTTCAACCTCATGCTCAATATCTTGATTCATATAGCGCTTCACATCACTCATGGATTTATTAAGATCACGCAAACCACGTATTTTACGCAAATTTATTTCTTCGTAATCTGGAACACCACTGCTCTCTAGCATATTGCTTTCATAATCAACAACTTGAGCTAATCCTTTAACAGCAGCAACAAATTTTGTCATCGCCCAATCACGATCAATAAGGTTGTTATCAAGAACTTTTGCTTTTGCCGCAAAACTATCATCACCATATTGCACTACAGACATTTTTACTTCCCCTTCAACACTATTGTTCAATCTTACTTTACAAATGAGGGAGACTAAACAGGTTCTCTTCAATGCTGATACACTCAACCAAGCTCGTGGTGCAAACATTGCTCAAACAACAGCACGACAATCCTTCAAAGCGTATACCACTTCAACTTTCAACGCGTTCTCTCAAATATTTTTCTTGCTTTGCTCCAAAACCATCATTGCGGCTATACTAATCCATAAAAACGCTATAGACTTAAACCTTACAGCAATATCGAAATTTCCATATTTGCTCTGTCTATTTCGCCTTGCCGATTTTATCTTTGCCGATTTTATCACGAGCTCATCTTCAACAGAAAATAACAACGCTTTCACGACAACTTCAGCCACAAAAAATATCTGCCGACAAAAAACCGCAGCCTATCTTGCAGCATATAAAGACGTAAGCCCATTAAAAATTTCAGCATTTTACTGATAGAAGCACTTTACCCTCCATAACCTTATGGCTCTCTCTGCACTTAAACTTGTATACCTTCCAGCACCCCATAAGATGGCGCCCGACAAGATCAGTTTGCACCCAATCAAAAGGACACCCCCTCTCCCATGCTCTTTCTGCACACATGCAGTATTTCGCATAAAACACAAAAAGAATGTTCTTTTGAACAGATCAGCCATACAGCAATATAAAAAAAGACACCTTCAAATAGCTAAACAGCCATCAATCTTCCTTTTTTAAATTATCATTCGCTTTTCTTTGCAATGAATGACTATATAAGATTTTTTGAACCTTTTCAAGAGTTTCTTAGCCAATCAGTTCGATACGTCTTCAATCGCATATTCACGCGCTTGTTTTAAAGAAATATCTCTTAAGTACACCCAAGCCTATTTCGCACCGCGGCCCATCAATGGTATAATGATAAATCTTCCATGACATGTATAAAATCCATTGAGCACTTTCCATCTTTACGCTTAATAAAAGAAGCAAGCCAGCACCATCACATATTTTTCTAACCCCCTATGTTCTGATACCCTTGGCACTTGAGACGGTTCATAAAGCATGGCCTTTCTTATACAATTTCTCTGCGCATGGGAGCTCCCTGCTTGTAACTGCAAAAGACATTGTTTTGGTTAATTCACCACGAAACAGATTTGGAATGAAAAATTTTCCAGTATTAAGGGATCTAATTCAAGTTGAATAACGATAGATTATCATCTATAAATCAAAATATTATCCAATGCATAATGCTTAACGCTCCCCCCATTGATATTTTCAGAATTTTCACAGCATCTTCTTACAGATTATTTCATTCCATAACACAGTTTGCTCTTAATATCGCGACTTTACATGCGCTACTGGTATAAAAACAGAGAAACAATCATTTTATAATCAAGGTACAATTTTTGTTTACGATCTTTCTCTCGTTTTCAACCTTTTAAATGCAGCTCTTCTCTTTCATAATCATCACATTTCAAATCTATTCCATGTTGAATAAATTAAAATCACTTGCTTGCACATCACAAACAACGCCCTGATGTGTTGATAAAATACGCTGAAAGAAAAAGACTTCTTATGAACCTTAGCAAATGCCAAGAACTATAATAAACATTGGAAGCAAGCGTACGATGATTGTGACTTGCTCTTTCATAAGTATAAAGATGATAGCATTTTATAGATTTTTATATTATTCAAAGTTTATATTATTTCATGAGAGCTTTACTGTTATACTATTCACATTTACCGTTATACCATTTACGAATGTCATCGTAAAATGTCTTTCGTGTGCGTTAAGAGATATTTCTTTAAAACAAGTACATAAATATGCAATACAAATATACTAATATACAACATAAGTATATTTCTTTTGGAGCGTTCTTTACTTTTGTGCAAAACATGCCCCATTAGAGCAGCATTAACCAATCTTGCTATGAGATAAACGATCAGAAAACATTTTTATCTTCCGCCGCTCACCTTAAAGGACTAAGATCTTAACTCAATCGGCTCTGTACGCAGTCCGAATTTTTGTCAAACGATCTTCTCCTAACTTTCCCCTCATCTGATTCACTTAAACGAAAAGCTCAACAAATAAACCTACGAATATTCATCGTACACTAAAAAATACTTAAACGTTCCAAGAAAACTTATATGTCTTATATTACCGTTATAAATGACAGTGCTTTATAGCATAACAGGATAAAAAAGTTTCCAGCAACACAAAACTTACAAAATCAATCAATAGTCTTTTTAAAGCTTTCTTTTTTAGGATTCACAATACTCCAACTCCTTAAGCTTTTATAAAAAAAGGAACGATTTTAAGCTTGCCGAATATGTTGTATCAGCATATATTACAGATTGTAACATATTGTTATTCATAAAATCACCTCAAAAAGAACAGAAAGAGGTTTTTATGGCTGATCTCGTAAAAGCCGCTATGCTTTATTCAACCTTGATTATCACCATCAATACTTTTGTTGTTATTTTAGTTCTCGTAATAGAAATATACTAAGCATACTCTCTTGGCTTTTTATAATCTGTGCAAATGAGCATCTTAATTTCACATAAGAGCAAAGCAGAATTTTAATTCTACAGATAAACCACACACCTAATTTCAAACATGGCTTGCAACTATTTGAGTATAAACTCTGCTTTTTATATGCATTTTTAGCCATCAGTGTCCGTCTTTTCACGCTATCTTGAATCTCAACTTCACTCCCAGCTTAAAAAACGAAATTTTCTATCAGATCCGATCTGTAAATAATTTGTCTCCTTATTGAGTAAGTTCCCCCCTTCAGGGCATATCACAACTCTAAAGAATAATATTTCATGAAGCTTATGATAAATCTATTGAACACCATCTTTACCCTTATGAAAGAATAAACCAGCAGCATCACACACTTTTTCAGCCCCAAATGTTGCCAACAAACCTTTAGCACTTGAGATAATTCATAAGAGGCATTTTTACGTCTTTCTTCAACAGTTTTTATCCACACGGCTCTCCCCGCTTGTACCATGCAAGAAGATGGTTTTAATTAATTCAACCGAGAACAGATTTGGAATAAGAGAAGCTTACGTTATTCGAGATCCTTATTCAACATAAAATAATTAAATTATTTTTATAAATCAAAATGTTATTCAGAAAAACATTCATCACACACTCGAGAACAAAAAACACCTCATACGTAAAGTTTTATATGCGCTCCACCGCTCAACATGATAATATCACAACACAATTAAGATAAAAAAATAACAAGGAAAACCCTTGTAAACTCAGAAAAGAGAGGAGAAAAATAAAAAGGTGTGGAAGGCGCTCAATTCCTCACAAATCCGGCAAAACCGTCCTAGCAAAACTGCCTCACAACTTAACTAATGTTATAATATTCTCAAATCAAAAGCAATTTTTTAAAATAGTTTGAGAAAAACATTTGAGTATGAAACGATAATAATTACATTCAGAATGTTTTTCTCTTTATTAAAACAGAGAAAAGTAATTTCCAAACAAATGTTTCCTCCCAATTTTTCCGAAATTAGCCGCAACACTTAAAGACGATCTTAGTGTGATGAAACATTTATTTGTGATAAAGGCAAAAAAACACCCCAAAGATAGATTTAATCTCATATTTTAAATACATGTAACCAAAACATTAAAAAATTAGCAGTAACACGTAACAACTCATTGGGAGGCAATACTATCTACAATTAAAAGCACTTTTGGGCTGAACAAATGACAGTATAGCATACGTTTACACAAAGAGTACTGATCGTAAACAACTAATTCTTGAAGCCATAAAAAGACTCTCTAAAAGTTAGAGAGAGCCTAAAAACGCAATAGAATCAAGAACTAAACAATTCCTTATTTATTGAACTGTATGTTTTTAATTAATGCCAAACATAAGTTCCATATATGCTTGTCTGGCATGTTGGCAATTTTTAGATTTCTCCATAGAAGATTGATCCAGCTTTTCACATTTTTTTGCCCACTCTTCAAGTAATATTTTATCTTTCTTAAATTCCGCTACGCTGTAGTTTTTTTCGCAACCAGCAACGACAAGTCCAGTACAAACCAGCAATGCTGTAATAATGGCTTTATTCATCAATAAATTCCCCTTTTTCAAATTTACAAAGTTTAGGACACAATTTAGGGCCTTAAAAAAAGTTCTACATATGCTTGTCGAAGGTTTTTACAATTTTGAGAGGATTTGAGCGGTGAATCATCGTTCTCACATTTCTTTGCCCATTCCTCGTATAATTTTTCATTTGTTTTAAATTCTTTTACACTATAAGTTTTTTTCACAACCAGTAACAGCAAGTCCAGTACAAAGCAGCAATGCTGTAATAATGACTTTATTCATAATTTAATTCCCTTCCTTTTTATCTTCAGTTTTTTCTTGGTCGTCCTTTCCAGAGCCAAAAATTCCCCATTTTTTACGAGTTTCTAATTCAGCTTGTTCTGCGTTTTTACAATTTTTTGAATCAAAACTTCCTGCAATAAAACATTTCTCTAACCACTGATTGAGTAATTTGGGATCTTTCTTAAATTCCGCTACGCTGTAAGTTTTTTCGCAACCAGCAACGAAAAGTCCAGTACAAACCAGCAATGCTATAATAATGGCTTTATTCATCAATAAATTCCCCTTTTTCAAATTTACAAAGTTTAGGACACAATTTAGCACCCGATTAAAATTGTACATTCGGTTCATTGTGCATTTTCAAAAATTTTAAAATCCACTTCTGTACGCGAATATTTTATTAACAATATCTTTGGGTTCACATCCCCTCCTATATTGTGACCTTGCGTCTACTTTCCTTTGCAAATACGTACACTTCCAACGCAAACATGTTAAATCATGAAAACTGCCTTTCATTTATCAGACTTGCATTTGTAACATTATCTGCACGGCAGCTCTTTGTATTTGAAGTGTTAAAACTTCAGCAAAAATTCTGATATCTTGACATTCTCAAAAAGCTTTTTAATCATTTCTTTTCCTTCAAGAACCTCTTGGTAACGAGAAGCAGCACGATATCTTACCCCAAATTCGTCATGCCTATACCCATTGCAAATTCTCTGCAAACGAAAGAATACAGCTTTTAGTCAACTAATTGCGCTCTTATCATTTCTAAACCACCGGAAAAGAAAGAAAGCTTTAAGTCCCCCTGCACTTTTTAAAAGCCAATAGAAATGCTAAAAAAGCAATCTTATACATTCCAATTGAAGAAAAAAGCCTATTGCCTTGCGTACCATTACAGCTGGCATTAACTATTTAAGACTATAAAATCATATAAATGTAAGAAATATTGTCTATAATATGCTCAATGACTTCTTTTGTTTATTAGGAAAAATTATAGCGCGTCAATATCAGTAAATTTTACTTATTTTTATCCCCCCCTTTATAAACATGAATATAATTTAATAAAACGGATTGCTGAATAACAGAAAAAAATAATCAACGCTACTCTTAATTACATTATTGACGCATGTATTAAGTACAATAAACAAAAATAACCTGATGTTAAAATCATTATCAAGATAATTTTTATGGAAGAATAAACTTATCTACTCATCTAGCGGATAAGATCACAAGTAGTATGATGATTATCACATTTATAGGGAAAAGTTTGAAACGGAGAATTTTTCGCAAACTCATAGCTCTTTCATGCGATGATACAGAACCTTATGAAAAACAACTTGAATGAAGCAACCATCGTGAAAAAAGAAGAGCACTTTTATTATTAACTTCGTATAAAAACAATCGATGTCATCTCTAGAAAAAGCACTCAAACCAATGAAATTATCGTATCATTTTTTACACTTTTCCGTATTTTTGTGAAAGCAATTCGCGGACCTCATCAGCTATTTTAGTTCCACGACTTGCACAACTGACCTTAATCAACCGATGCAAACTTTCTGGTATATCAATCGTGAGGCGCTTCATACCTCCACTCATGCTCCCTTTGTGGCTTCCTATCCATGCATCCGCTGTTAAAGGAATTGATTTATTGGTTGGTTTTGTGCCAATTTTAATTTTTTTACTCATCGTGCTAACTCCTTGATTTCCGCTGCAACCGCTTCAATCTCTGCCGCTGCGGGTCCTTGCTTATCAACTTCATAAACGGCCTTCCCCTGTGCTGCTGCTTCTGCAAAAATCACGCGCTGCGCAACACTAGAAGAAAGAACATGCACAGGGTATATGCCAAGAGCTTCGTTCACATCGCGCCCTATCGCTGTATTGACGATTTTACGATTAATAACAAAAGCAGATTTGAGATTCTCTTTATAAACGCGTGCTTCATCAATCAGCTTTACAATTCCATCCGCTGCCCAAATATCATAGGGACTAGGCAAAACAGGGATAAGCACCAAATCCGAAGCCATAAGAGCACTACGAGCAAGATCCGTCACACGCGGAGGACCATCGATAATAATATGATCATAACCATGACCAATCTGTGTAATCTCTTTGTGAACCGTTGCACGCGGTAAACCAATAACTGAAAACAAAGGAGCATCTTCACGTACAGCAGCCCAATCCAATGCGCTTCCCTGTGGGTCAACATCAATAAGCAATACCCGTGTACCAGTACGTGCAAAACTGGCAGCAAGATTAACACTCAACGTCGTTTTTCCGACACCTCCCTTTTGATTCAAAAGTCCAATGATCATCCATTACGCCTTTCAGTATTATCGTTTTTACGATTATACTGAAAGTAATAAAAGAAACAAGCATCCAATACGTGCAAAATAACCATTTCTCCCATTTTCAGGATAAATAACAATAGCCCGCAATTTTTTATAATATTCTTTAACATGAGCAAAACATTATGAAGATGATATTCTTGAAAATAACAAAATAAATTTAAAAGAGGCATGCTCTTCTTCCCCCCCCACCCTAAAACGAAGATTCTTAAATCCATGTCGATCTGTAAACAATGCGCTGTAAATGATCCAGCTTCTTATTTTGCACCGGCCTTTTGGGATTCTCCCTTCATGCAATCCACTTAATGCAACTCTACAAACAAGCTCCACTCTGAATATACAACAAACTATAAGGAGAATTCATTGTTTTGCACGTTGAATGAGAGAGCCGAAATCAGGAAGATTCTCTCATTTCATGCCTCTTATATTAAATTAATCAAAATCATATCTCTTGTACGTACAAGCAGGGCTGGCGTGTGGGTAAAAACTGTACAAGAAAGGATTTAAAATGCTTCTTATGCAGAATCTCAAGTACCAAGAACTATTACAATATTGGAGGTTGGCAAATATAACAATGGTACCGACTTCCTTCTTCATAAGCGTAAAAAGGGTGGTGATCCATGAATTTTATACTCTTTGACGCTCGACAGAGTAAAATGGGCTTAAGAGAAATAAGGGTACCTCTAGCAAACGCGTAAACAAACAACACAATGAAATGTCTATGCTGAGTAAACACTATAGATTATCCATAAAGACCAAACATCCGTCTTTCATAAGATCGCATAACGAACATGTTGCGGAGTGAGATATTTTGCATCTTACAGCTCATTTTTCCCAAATAGATCTTCTCGACAAAAAGAATATTTTTGTTAAGATGCCACTGAAAAACTTACCTTCATTATGTTCTTTCTATATACCAGACCAGAGGGTATCGTGAAGATCGTGCAATTGGGAATAAACAAAAATGAATTTACAACAAATTGAACCTGATATTTTTATCAGCGCCCAAATTAGCATAGAAAATATCAAAACATTGGCACAAGCTGGTTTTAAAACAATTATCTGTAACCGCCCCGATCACGAAGAGCTCCATCAACCTGACTTTTCTAGCATTAAAACGGTCGCAAATGAATATGGCATAAAAGCCTATCACATTCCCATTTCTCCTCCAACTATAGAAAAGTCAGCTGTTGAAGCCATGCAAACAATTTTAAAAACAGCCTCTCTGCCTCTTCTTGCCTATTGTCATCACGGATCACGCTCGCTGCATCTTTATCGTTTAGCGCGTCTTTAAACAGAGGGTTCGCACATTTCCTCCGCACCTTAAAAGACGAAAATTCTTAAATACGCATCGATTTGTAAAAAACAATCTGTCAATAATCTTTGTCTTGCGCCTTTCCCTTGGCTTGCCACTTCATAAAACTCTACAAGCAAGCTTTGCTCCTCAATATACAACAAGCATGCACACCCGAAGCCATAAAAATGCATGAAAATTCATATGATGATCAAAGAAAATTATTTTCACCTCACTTTTTATCACTGCTCCACCTTCTTTTTCTCTTCCTTTACCAATACGAACTCATTCGTACGCCACAGACACCTAAAATGACAGTAAAACCACTAAGAAAACCCCATATTCCGAATAAAAGGCATGCAGAGTATTTTATAAAAAAAGCCGTAAGCCATAATCTATGGTTAACTACAACATATTGATTTATAACAATTAATTATTTTGCACGTTGAATGATAAATCCTAATACCGTAAGATTCTCTCAAGCCTATTTATAGTGAAGCAATCAAAAGCGTGTTTCTTGCATGTCACAAGCAGGAAGTGTTCGTGTGAAATAAAACGAGTTAAGAAAAAACTCTCATAAGCGCTCTCAAATAGCCTAGACTGTACAACACTAAAGGCTTGTCAATATAACGGATGGTGTCGGATTGCTCTTTTATTAGGCATAAAGATGATAGCCCTCAACGAAGCTTTCAAGATACCATTCATGAATGTCATCATGAAAATGAATATGGGAAGCGTTGAAAGATATTTCTTTAAAAGAAGTGCATAAATTAGCAACACAAGGATATTCCAGCATTTTATTTTACCTGTAGGGCGTGATATCCTATTCAAAGAACAAGAACAACCTGAAACTGTTATTTTCATGATTTAAGAGATATTGCTCTGGACCCTTTTGAAAGTGGCAAACCCGAATGTAAAAAAGACTGTCATCTGGACTGATTTTCTCCTTTATAACTTCATATTTTTCCCCAATAAGGCTGTAAACCGGTTTCAGAGATTACGCAAATGGATAATGCAATAGGGCTCTCCTCATCTAGCATACAAAAGCTGTAACAGCAGAGAGAGCATTAAAGCGCTTTAATCTTCGTCTCAAACATACTGCTCGCGTTGAGGAACACTAAAGCAAAAGTTTTATGAGAAAAACAATACGATACAGTCACGAATAGAGCGAACATAGATTGGAAAAATGTCCCAACTTTTATCCAATATTTCTATCAAAAAACAACAAAACATTATTGGCTTTGTGTTTTCATATCCTTACAAGACTGTCTTTCCTTTTCATTATAGGCTTTACATTTGTGAAGGACAAAAGAGATATATGGATAGTTCTTAGCTTGAGAATCTAAAAGATTGAAGTGTTACGACAACAAAATTGTGCCTTTATCCATCAAAAGCATTAGAAATTTTGAAACAATACACCTGCTTTCTTGCAATGATTTCTTTTTATCTGCAATCAATCGCACAGTCTCCTTAATATGCATTCCCCATCACAATATACAAGAGAAAGGAGACTTAAAGCATCTTCCAGCAGCTTCATTCTCTTTTACGTGATTGGTTAGCACAAAAACTGCTGCTAACCACTGATCTTCTTCACGAGACTTGACAAATAAACCTTTTTTAAAAATATTCATTACATAATACAAAATATCACATGCGTAAGGTTACACGAACCAACTCTCATCATAAACGATGATACGGCATAAATGACATAATAAAAAAAATTAGAAAGAAGAAACAATAAACTTTTAAAATAAAAAAAGTCATCAATTAAATTTTATCAAACTATAAGCTTAAAATCGCAAGAAATTTTAAAAACAGCCTTTCTCCCTCTTCACGTCTATTATTGCTAAATAGGCTGGTTGCTTATTCTTTACTGCATCTTTTATGACGAGTTTTAACGGATCAGAAAGAAACAAGCAGTAAAGTTTTGAATGACAACAAAAACCATAAAGTTAACTTTGAAAAAAATGATGCCAAAATCAGATCTTCAGATATTCGATTCTCCCTCTCAACAACGGAAAAAACATATATTCCACGATGTTTTGGAATATATCTTTGTGATTATAATCACTTTAAGTGCTATTTTTACGGCTCTTCTCTCTTTTTCAGATCAGTTTAGGACATATTTTTAAAAGTAAGCAGCCTATCCAACGTTGATAATGGTTGTACTGTCTTTAAAATTTCTTTTGCTTTCTTTTCATCACGATGCATTTGCGCAATCAAAGGTTCAAGTCCATCAAATTTTTCTTGTCCTCGCAAAAACTGGAAAAAAGAAACGGTACAGCTTTCCCCATAAAGGTCGTCGTTAAAGTCAAACAAATAGGTTTCCAAAAGGGGCGCCCCATCCTTAACAACCGTTGGACGACAACCAAAGCTTGCAACACCATCATACAAAACACCGTTCGCACGACGCAAACGTACCGCATAAACACCATGAGCCAAACGAACTTGGGGAGGCAACATTTGATTAGCGGTAGGAAATCCCAAAAGACGTCCAAGTTTTTCACCTTGAATAATATTGGAGCGTATCCGATAGTGATACCCTAACAAATGGGCTGCTTTGTCCACTTCCCCTTGTGAGAGAAGTTGCCGAATAAAACTCGAGGAAATGATCAAAGATTGTGACTCTTGAGGACGAGAAACGCAAGAAACTTGCACAACCTCAAATCCATATTTCTCTCCCCTTTGGCAAAGAAGATGTACATTTCCGCTTTTCTGATGACCAAATTGAAAATTTTCGCCTGTCACCACAACTGAAACATCAAAAACTTCCTTTAAAAACGACTTAATAAATTCGTCCGCTGAAAGAGCGGCAAACTGTGCATCAAAGGGCTGTTCAATCACGCCGTCAAAACCAAGGGTTTTAAAAATTTCAGCTTTTTCAGCTGCCTCTGTCAAACGATAGACAGGAGCTGAATGTTGAAAAAAACTTCTTGGATGGGGTTCAAAAGTTAAAACAACAGATGATTTCTTTTTTATACGCGCGAAATCAAGTGCTTTTTGCAACACCACCTGATGCCCACAATGAACACCATCAAAATTTCCAAGTGCCAACACTGCTCCCCGCCAAGCCGAGGGAAACATATGAATTCCCTGAAGACGCAAAAAATTAGTCATTACTGAAGTGCCCACATGATTGCTTGTGGTTTATAACCATGATGTTCAAGAAAAGAATGCAAAGCTTGCTTATCAACCACACCCTTTTGCGTATAATCATAATGATGAATCCCCCCCATAATATAAAGGGCATCAAGACCAAAGTGAGCCGCCCCCTTAATATCCGTTAAAAGACCATCACCAATAGCTAAAACTTGACTTTTTTCTACTGTTCCCCGTAGTTTTTGAAGTTTTTCAAAGGCACATTCATAAATAGGCGCGTGAGGTTTTCCAGCAATGCGCACTTCCCCCCCTAATTGTTGATAAAGACGAGCCAATGCACCAGCGCACCAAAATTCTTTATTTCCATAATGGACAATCACATCTGGGTTCGCACAAATAAAAGGTAAATTCCGCGACCGTATACGACGAAACATCTCCTCATAAGCAGAGGGTTCTTCGTCAAAATCTTCAAGAAAACCGCTACAGACGACAACAGAAGCCTCCCATTCTTCAACAAATTCACACTCTAACCCTTCAAACAGCACCAAATCACGTTGTGAACCAATGAAAAAAACTTTACGTGGAGCAGTCTGAATGAGATCGCGCGTTACATCCCCTGAAGTGATAATGGCATCATAATAGTCGCTATGAACATTCATGCTTTGTAATTGAGCAGCAACATCTTCCCGTAGCCGAGGAGAATTGGTTAATAAAATGACAGTTTTTCCCATTTGTCGGATTTTATACAACGCCTTCAACGCTGGTTCAAATGCATGTACACCGTTATGCACAACACCCCACACATCACAAAAAACAGCATCATAATGCGCTATAATAGTCTCAATATGGGTAAGTTCATTCATGGTGCACCTATCTCTATTTGTCATTTAAAGCTGTCTTTTACTTCAAAAATACTTACCGAAAGATAATACTTGTGTCATCTGCTTTCTCAAACCATATCCCAACTTTTTATCGTCTATAGAGATCATAAGAAATGATAAAATAACTAAGTTATCATTAAGTTGTGCAAAATTCTAAAATGCTTGATAGCAAAAGCTTATCATTCCCCAATGCTATTTTTCTCATAAAAATTTTAATTCTAACAACAACGACGTTGATAGAGTTTTTTATCTAAAATACTCAAATTCTTCACTGAGAAAATAAACGTATCCCCCTCTTAAAAACATGCATCATGAGAAAGCCCAATATATTTTCTCATTTCAAATCCGTTTATATTGAATCAATCAAAACCTATTGACTTACACATTATAAACGGAGAGCGTACAGATAAAAACACGTGAAGAAAGAAAAAATAGCTCTTATGCTCCCTTTCAAAAGCAAAAACTGTCGTAATATTTTGAACTGGCCGAGAGTATATGTCGTCCGAGCATCTTTTTTTCAGTAAAGATAGCAATATAGCTTTTATCCCATTCATAGAGGCTTTTACGCTATATACTTTACGAAGCGCCATTGTAAAATAGGCGCTAATATTGAGAAATATCTTCCAAAACAAACATGTGAATATACAACAATCAGATCTATAATGTTTTGAGTTTATTTTGCATGAGGGCTCTTTACTCATAAAAGCTTTCCCCTATCATCATGATATCTCAGACGCATCAAAACAAGTCATTTTGATTATTGGTTAAGGACAGCACCGTAAGCGGTGACTTGAGCTTAAAAACCAAGCTTTACCTTCGTAAAATGCATATCTGATGTCATGAGTTGAGTAAGCAAACCTTAAAACTTTGAAAGGCAAACAACCTCCTATTTAAAAAAATCTATCCGTCTCAAGAAAAACTATTTTTATTGCCAATCTCCTAAAATTACTTTATGAATCGAAAAATGTTTTGATCGCATACGCAACGATCAAAAGGGGTCTTGAAAACCCGAAACCCTAGCGTAAAAATAAACCCACTATGTGGGTATCCCGGAATTCCGGGAGATTTTGCTATGTCCAGGTGCTCCAAGCACTAAAAGCAAAATGCTGACTAGGGTTCAGTGTTTTCAAGCTCCCGGAATACCAATGCGAGGGCGCTCGCACCTGGAGGGGGAAAATGCAAGCTCAAAATCTTAATATTGATCTTTTTGTAGACAAAAAAGTTCGCTTTAGGCGAAAAGTGCTAAAAATGTCTCAAAAAACATTAGGGCATCATTTAGGTGTCACTTTTCAACAAATCCAGAAATATGAAAAAGGCTTAAATCGCGTGAGCGCAGAACGTTTAAAGGAAATTTCCGATATTTTGAATGTTCCACTTGCCTTTTTTTACACTGATATCATCAAAAAAGACAACGCCCCGTACCATTATGATGAAATCGCCTCGAGCAAAGAGGAATATTTGCTTTTAAAAAGTTTTAGAGTCCTCACATCTGTCAAGCAGAAAGCGATTTTAAACTTAATTTGTGATCAAAATTAAAACGCTTTAAAAGCATAGCTATAAAGTGCTACACACCCTATTCTTGTCTTTCTCCCCACACCCCAAAAGGATGCCCCCCTCCTCAAACCGGTTGATAAACGATCCGCCTTTTCAAAAATAGCTCCTTCTCAGCTTCCCATTTCATATGGTTCCTTTCACAAAATTATATAAACAAGCCCTCCCTTGAATATTCATCACACTCTCTTATCAAAACACCCCATGTATAAAGTTTTATGTCTTATATCACCACACCCGCAAACAATAGCGTTTTACAGCACAACAGAATAAGTATTTATCTGTATTTAAAGAGTGGCCCCCTTTTCGCTATGGACGCTCTATTTATTTTAAATGATGTACATTTAATATACCTGCTATTAAAGACTTAGTATCTGTTATAGAGTCTTAAAGGCATATTTTCCCTCTAAAATCTCAATGCTACACCAACTCTATCATAAGGCAAAACATTGATTTATAAAGACAATTTATTATTTTACATGTTGAATGAGAATCCAGAATATCGTAAGATTCTTTCATTTCAGACTTGTTCCATGTTGAATCAACCAAAACTATATCTCTTGCAGGTTACAAGTGGGAAGAGGCGTATGGATAAAAACTATTAAGTAAGAATTAAAAATGCCTCAAACGAACCGTCTCAATTACCAAGAGCTGTAAGCAACACCCACAAGCTGACAAACTGTGTGATGGTGCAAGGCTTGCTCCGTTATGAAGCGTAAAGATGGGGGGCTCAATGGATTTACCCTTATACCCTTTACGAACAGCGTCGCAAAATAAGCTTGGATACCTTGAGAGATATTTCTATAAGACAATGCTATCCAGTTCTCTCATGATTATAATCCTCAATCTGATAAAGTTGAAACAAACAATAGGATTGCGAATATGATTTGGGGAGCTCATCTGAAAGATGAAAAATGATAAAAAAATTCCGCTATAACAATTGAAGAAGCGAGCATTCGTTGAGCCGTAACTTCTTTATTTTAGAATTTTTATATCACACTTTACTGTTGAGATGCATGACCACGGTCTGTAACATCAAGCTTTACGAGAAAACCATTTCAGTATCTGCTTGTAAGACATTTTGACAGTTTTTAGATTCCTTAACAAATTGTCCTGAAAGAAAACACTTCGTTCCCCATTCTTCTCTTAATTTTGCATCTTTTTTTAAATCTTCTACGCTATAGTTTTTTTTCACACCCCAAAACGAATAATAGAGTCATGCATAATAAAATAATTTTTTTTCATTTTATCCCTCTTTAAATACCTTATCTGTTAATATCATCTCCCCAAATGAGGGTTGAATTTCTGTATGAGAATACAGCCTCACTATCACTTGCTTACTTTCAAAGTGAATACTCTGAGTAAAATAACGCAAAGAAGAGCTCACAATAGCTATCGTATGAGTTTGACATTAAAACGCAATAAGAAGGGAAAGGGCAAAAACTGAACACAAATGACGAAATCAGAAGACGCATTAATGCTTTTGTCCAACTGATTTCAAATAGTTACATTGCAATAGGCATCGCCCCTAGCCCTATAGAAAGCCTATGAGCATTATAATACTTAAATCTCACGATCAATGGACTATGCAGCCATAACAAAAAAGTATGAGCTCTTTTTACCTATTTGTATGTTGATTATTGTTCCTCCATCGAGGCCTAAATAGAAACGTTTTGTGATATATAGAAAACAATCAGCAATGCAAATCATTTTACGAAGATTTCTTCGTGTAGAGTCTATTTGAAATCCATCCATCATTTGGAAGTCTGAATTTAAAAGCAGATAATTATGAAAGCTTTTCAAGGAATGCAACAGATTGATCACTTTTAAAGAAGTAAAAAACGTGATCCAATCCTGAAGACAAAATTCTGATGAAAAAACTTTTGTTATGAATTCTTTTAAGGCATTGTGAAAGATTTTATCCATTATATCAAACGTTACACCATTTTTGGGTCTGTTTATTTTTTACTTTTATCAACACCGCTCTAGAAATCCGTTTCTTGAGCGTTTTTTATCGCCTCACTTCTCCTTCAAACACAAATACTCAAAAATGCTTTGCCACCAACAATGACATTTTCCTGCTTTTATAAAACACATAAGTAAAAATAGAGAAGCGATTTTGAAAGCAACCCTACCTTGAAAAGGGAATTACCATCCATTTACTTCCTAAACGAAAATAATCTCACCGTTTATTCAAATTTGCTCTACGATTTGGTACAATTTTATTGATAAAGTTTTCTCTATAAAAATTTAAGTAAATATGTTCGTTAAAACCAATCATGGACTAGCAAAGGGGTTATAGGATCCATTATCTCGCCGCCATTTTAAAGGTTCAGTGAAATCACTCGACCAAAGACCAATCTTGTTGCCACGTGCTTTTTCTTCCGCATGATGATACTGGGATGGAATAGGATTTTTCCCCTCTTTTGAGAGTACCAACATACCTTCTTTAAGACCTTCCTCAGCTAAATCAACCCCTTGAACAAAACATTGCGCATAATAAACACCATTGTGCATCAAAGCCTGTTTACAGGATAAATCCTGCCCAAGTGTTTTGGTGACAAGCCAAGCCGTTGTAACCGCACCACAGGGCCATTCTTGATCATTTAATCTTGCTTTTTGACGGGGTGCACATGTGTCCACACCATAAAGATGAATATCACGGGAGATATGTGAGCGCCAAGATTGTGCAGCAGGCGTCAGTAATTTAAATGTAGCCCCACTTGTAACAGAAGCCTTACCATGAAAAACAACAGCATTATTTGCAACATCATTTAATGAAACACTCTTCTGCAAATCGAGAGCTGGTTCATTTTTTTCTAATTGCTGTTTGGTGATAGATCTACCCAACTTTTTTTCTTCTCGATAGAGATCGACAATATCTTGGATATCTTGCGTCTCAAATGTTTTAAGAATGCTGAAATCCATTTTATCTTTATATTGGCTTAATCCCCACACCGTAGCCCCCATAATGTAAATAATAACAATCAATTTAAATAGCATCTCTTAACACGCTCGCTCAAAAAATTCGTTTTTTTCCTATCATGTCAGATTATTGATCAGCAATCCCCTTGTTTTTAAAGAAAAAATCCAAATATAAGTGTTGCAGATTAACTACATTTTGTAAAGAATGATATTCTTTCTTTCATTATTTTAATATTGTTATTTTTACCAATATACACAACTTAAAATTGCCATTTTCATGTAACACAATCTCAATTTGAAAAGACTTCTGTCTCTTTACGAAGAAGAGCTTGAGAGTGAACAGATCCACGATCAAGGCTTTTAAAACAAACAAACGAGAAGAATTAAACTGTCATCAAATGACAGCACTTTCCAGTTTGTTAGAGGCAATGGAATGTCGACATATGAACAAATATTATTTGTTAAAGAGAGGTAAAATGACAGATAATAGATTCCAAAACATCATTTTTATCGTGACCATGCTGCTTTTTACCGCATTGCTTGTATCAGATCCTTCTTATGCTGCTTCTACTGCTGGTGGAGGTGGTTTCGGGAAGCTCGATGGTGTTTTAGGCAACATTGTCGCAATGATGACGGGTCCAACGGCAAGACTCATTGCTATTATATGTGTTGCTGCTGTGGGGATTGGTTGGATGTACGGCTTTATTGATTTACGCAAAGCAGCTTACTGTGTTCTGGGGATTGCTATTGTTTTTGGTGCTCCCACTCTCGTCGGTAAATTAGCGGGCACAACATAAATGAATGAAGATACTCTTTTCCTTGCCTGTACGCGCCCGGCCATGTTTGCTGGTGTTACAATGGAAGCGATGGCGCTCAATGTCATGGCGACATCCATTCTTTTCATTTTGACCAGTGATTTTACCATGTTTGGTCTTGGGATTGGGATGCACTTTATTTTGCGAGAAGTGACAAAGTACGATCACAATCAATTTCGCGTATTGTTTGCATGGCTCAATACCCGAGGAAAACAAAAAAACCTCAACCGATGGGGAGGAGGTTCTACCTCCCCTTTACGCCTTATCCGCACCTATAAGGAACTAAGCTGAAGGAACGAAATTGGTGAAACAGATGTCAATAATGAAACGGGAAACTTTGCCTGAAGAATATATCCCCTATATACGCTACATCAACCAACATGTCGTTGCTTTAAATTCACGATGTTTAATGGTTGTGATGGCTGTTGAGGGTATAAATTTTGACACTGCGGATATTGATCAATTAAATTCTTTACACAACCAATTAAACACCCTTTTAAAAAATATCGCAGACGAACGGCTTGCTTTATATTCTCACATCATCCGCCGCCGTGAAACGATATACCCAGAAGGTCATTTTCTTTCATCTTTTGCAACAACATTAGATGAAAAATATAAAAAGAAAATGGTTTCGCAAGAACTGTATAGAAATGATCTATTTATTTCACTGCTTTGGAATCCGGCCGCGGATAAAACAGAAAAGCTGGTTTCATTTTTTCAGCGCTTGAGCAAAGCCAAGAAAACACAATCTGAGCCCGATGAGGAAGCTATTCGTAAACTCGAAGAGTTAAGTCAAGATCTTATGCAAGGTTTGGAAGAATATGAAGTTCGTCTGCTATCCATCTATGAACATGAAGGACTTTTATTTGCCGAACAAAGTGAATTTCTCCACCAGCTAGTGGGGGGAAGACGTGAGCGTATTCCTCTCACATTTGGAACTATTGCTTCAACAATTTACTCGGATCGTGTTATTTTTGGGAAAGAAATTATCGAAATTCGCCATGAAAGCAATGAACGCTTTGTGGGCATGTTTGGATGGAAAGAGTATCCTTCTAAAACACGCCCAGGTATGACTGATGGTCTGCTTACGGTGCCATTTGAATTCATCTTAACACAATCCTTTGTCTTTAAAAGTAAGGCAGCCGCCAGTGCGATTATGAGCCGCAAACAAAATCAAATGATCAATGCAGCTGACCGTGCTAGCTCACAAATCGATGCACTGGATGAAGCGCTAGATGATTTAGAATCAAACCGTTTTGTTTTGGGAGAACACCACATTTCTTTAGCTGTTTTTGCTGATCATCCTAAAATATTGTCTGAAAACTTATCAAAAGCACGTTCCCATTTAACCAATGGAGGAGCCGTGATTGCCAGAGAAGATTTAGGATTGGAAGCAGCATGGTGGGCACAGCTTCCTGGAAACTTTAGCTATCGTGCACGTTCAGGCGCCATTACCAGCAGAAATTTTGCCGCTTTATCGCCCTTCCATTCTTTCCCTGTTGGAAAACTGAACGATAATGTTTGGGGAGCTGCTGTCGCATTGCTAAAAACACAGGCTGGTTCACCTTACTATTTTAATTTTCATTATGGCGATCTTGGAAACACATTTGTTTGTGGTCCATCAGGATCTGGTAAAACAGTGATTGTTAATTTTCTTCTTGCACAATTACAAAAACACAATCCAACAATGGTTTTTTTTGATAAAGATCAAGGAGCAGAGATTTTTGTACGGGCTGGAGGAGGGAAATACAAACCTTTAAAAAATGGGCAGCCCACGGGTATTGCTCCCTTAAAGGGCATGGAATACACCGAAAAAAATAAAATCTTTCTTCGTAATTGGATCTTAAAGCTGGTGACTGCTGAAGGGCAAATCGTAACAGAAGAAGAGCGACAAGATATCGCCAAAGCCATTGATTCCTTAGAAAACTTACCCCCAACCCAGCGCTCTCTTGGTGCCCTTCAACTGTTTTTTGACAACACATCCAAAGAAGGAATTGCCATACGGCTGCAACGCTGGATTAGAGGCAATGATTTAGGATGGGTTTTTGATAATGACCAAGATGATCTCAATTTAAATGCGCAGTTCATTGGATATGACATGACCGATTTCTTAGATAATGAAGAAATTCGGCGCCCCTTAATGATGTATCTTTTTCACCGCATTCTTGATTTGATTGATGGGCGACGTATCATTATCGTCGTTGATGAATTCTGGAAAGCTTTAGAAGATGATTCATTCAAAGCTTTTGCGCAAGATCGGCTAAAAACAATCCGTAAACAAAATGGCATGATGCTCTTTGCAACACAAAGCCCTAAAGATGCTTTGAACTCAACAATCGCACACACAATTATTGAGCAATGCCCCACCCAAATATTTTTTCCAAATCAAAAAGCAAATTACAATGATTATGTCGAAGCTTTCAAACTTACTGAGCGTGAATTTGAACTGATACAGTCAGAGTTAAGCAGAGAATCCCGTCGTTTTCTCATCAAACAAGGACAAAGTTCCGTCGTTGCAGAACTTAACTTACGTGGAATGAATGATGAGATCGCCGTTTTAAGCGGCACAACAAAAAACATTGAACTCATGAATGAAATTATCAACGAATATGGAGCTGCCCCTGACAAATGGCTGCCCATATTTTATCAAAGGAGAAAAAATCAATGAAAAAATATGGCTTAGTTACACTGTTATCTTTTTCTTTTATTTCTCATGCAATAGCGCAAACAACACCCGATGTAGATGAATATTATAAACAAGCACTCGAGAACACACAAAAATTAGATGCTGCAAAATCAGAAACAGCTGAAAACATTTATAAAAGCGCAACTGAAACTGCAAATAAAATCAAAGAAATAAATCATCAATTTGAAAATATTCAATCAAAAAAAGACACTAAGCCTGAAGAATTGCAAGCCCTTCAACAAGAGCTTCAAATAAAACTTTCTCTTCTTCAAGCCGATCTTCAAGTGAATTCTTTAAAACTTCAGTCTCTTGATATGATTCAAGCAAGAGATACGAAGACAAAAGATGAGCTACGTGAAGAAAAGGAACAAAAAAAGCATAAATATCTTGAGGCACAATTAAAAGAAAAAGAAAAACAATTAAAAGAAAAACTTGAAAGTACAAGTACAAATGTCAGACTTTAGTTTTTCTCCCTTTGAAAGCGTTTCTGGGTATATTTTAAAACCCCTTGATAATGTGATGGACACGACGGTGAGTGGGCTGTCTTCTGCTATTTCAGCGCCCTTAAATCTCGCCGCAATCATTTTTATCTTTCTTTATGGCTATAATGTTATGACAGGTCGCGTTGCGCTTTCCATGCATAGTCTTCTCAATAATGTTGTTAAAATCGTTGTTGTTACAACAATGGCAACGAATGCGGATACATTTAATACTTATGTCAAGGATATTTTCTTCAATGATTTATCCAATGCTATTGGGAATGCGCTTAACAGTAATCCTGCAAGCTCCAATGTTTTTGATTATATTTTGTTAAAAGCAAGTTCGCGTTATCAAGAAGTCTTATATAATGCTTGGTTTTTTGAAAAGATCATTGTGGGTCTTCTTGGTTCTATCATGCTTCTCGCGGTTATTCTTTTTTGTATAGGTGGTTTTATTGTGCAAATGTTTGCACAAGTTGCACTCGTCATGATTATAGGTCTTGGGCCTCTATTCATTAGTTTGTATTTGTTCAATGCAACGCGAAAATACTCCGATGCATGGATTACAACTTTGATCAATTTTACCATTTTACAAGTTCTCGTAATCATGCTTGGAACTATTATATGTCAAGTTATCCTACAGGTTCTCAAAGTTTCATATGAATCAATTTATGTTCTTTTTCCCCCTGTCATCGTCATTTCGATCATAGGAGTTATTATCTTCCGTGCGCTTCCTGGTATTGCAACAGCGCTGGCCTCTGGCGGACCATACTTTAACGCTGGTGTCTCTTCAGGAGGACAGATTTTTACAATGCTTTCCAATGGTGCAAGAGCGAGTGGCAATGCAGTAAAAAGTGCCACTTCACAAATCTCAGGAGCTGCCGGTAACGCTGTTAGAAGTGCGGCAGGGGCGGCAGCAAAAGCAGGTAAATCCGGAGGCGGTCGTGGTCGATTTTAAGATAAAGCACCTTTTTAAAAGAATAAGCATTTTTGTTTTTGCCTTGTGTGCGCCCTTTGGCGTACACGCCATGATCCTGTTTCAGATAAGATCTAACATCTTGGGTCTAACAACAAAACCAATCAAAATCTTGCATCACATAAACTTGTAAAAATGTTCAGAACAAAGGCTCTCATGCATTGTATTCCAAGATATTTGTGAGTTCAAAAAATGAAACGAAAAATAACTTTTGTTATGGTCCTAACAATCGCTCTTACTGGTTGTGCCTCTTTGAGTGGCCCTAAAAAACCACCACGCTGTAATGGCAAACATACACGCGCTTTAAATAAAGATAAGTGGAATTGGGACAATAAAAACATTGTCTACCCAGAAAAGAGCGTAAAGCCTGTTACCACTCCCATCATTCTCAATACTTTGGAAAGTGAAAAAGTAACAGCCAATTCAGCTTTATTAAAGCCGGTTATTCATGAAGCACGATCTGATAAAACTGTGGAGGTTATGCGTGAAAAGTGATGCCCTTGAAGAATATATAAAAGAAGCGCGCTCATTTGACATTGATCGCATGCATAGCATGCGTGTGCGGATGAAAATCTCCATGGCTTTAACAGTGCTTTTTGGATTGATGACAATTGCGCTGGCTTTAGCTGTCGCAGCTTTGACGCCTTTGAAAACAGTAGAGCCTTTTGTTATCCGCGTTGATAACTCAACAGGCATTATTGACACTGTAAGCGCCCTAAAAGAATCCCCTAACGACTATGATGAAGCGATAACGCGTTATTTTGCCAGCCAATACGTTCGCGCTCGTGAAGGTTTTCAAGCATCAGAAGCAGAAAACAATTTTCGCTTAGTCTCTCTTTTATCTTCTCCAAAAGAACAAAACCGTTTTGCAAAATGGTACGCGGGCAATAATCCAGAAAGTCCGCAAAACATTTATCATAACATGATTGCTACGATCACAATCAAATCAATCTCTTTTATAAGTAAAGATCTTATCCAAGTTCGTTACTATAAAACGATCAGAGACTTGAATGAAAAAGAAAATATTTCCCATTGGATTTCAATCTTAAATTTTTCCTACGTGAACGCACACATTTCAACGTCTGATCGTCTTATCAACCCTCTTGGTTTTCAAGTATCGGAATATAGATCTGATCCAGAGGTGATAAAATGATCAGACTTTTACAAACAATCTCTTTAATTTTTACGATCACTGTCAGCTTGCACACAGTTCTCTCACTTGCGGAAACAGCGCCTGTCAGTGCACGTAAAGATAACCGCATCAGATTTGTCAATTATGACCCCTACAACGTCGTACAAATCATTGGCTCCATTCGCTCTTCGGTTCAACTAGAATTTGCCGTTGATGAAGAAGTAACCTATGTAGGAATTGGAAATTCGGTTGCTTGGCAAGTTGCACCGGCTGGACACTTTGTTTTTCTCAAACCACGTGAAGTTCAGCCTGTGACAAATTTACAAATTGTCACAAGCCGCCAAGATGGAACACAACGCTCTTATCAATTCGAGCTACAAGTCCGTGAAGGCGATGTTTCAGCCGGCAATGAGACGTATTTCTTGGTAAAGTTTCGTTATCCAGAAGATGAAGCCTTACGTAAGAAATTAGCCGAAGCAGAAAAAGAAAAACAACGTGAAGAAAACTTTGTCAATGATATTTTAAATATCCATGAAGATTTTGGACCACGCAATTGGGCTTATGAAGCTCAAGGCTCATCTCTTATTGAACCTGCTTCTGTCTATGATAATGGGAAAACAACAACCTTTACCTTTTTAGGCAACATTGAAATCCCTGCCATTTACATTGTATCGCCTGATGGGCAAGAAGCGCTTATTCCCAAATCGATTAAAGGCAACAAGGTTATTGTTCATGCAACAGCTGCACAATTCACGCTACGACGTGGGAATGAAGTATTGTGCATCTTTAACAAAAGGTTCGTACCAAAAGGAATTAATCCTGAAACAGGTACGACATCACCATCTGTACAACGTAAAGTGAACCTAGGAAGCAGCCATGAATAACACCGTGGATGAAAAAAGCATTAATGATCGCGATACAATAAAAAATGCTCAAGGGAAAAGTCAACAAAACAATGTGGGGAAAGCTATTGCTCTTATTATTCTTTTCAGTGTCTGTCTTTATTTAGCCTATTCAACACTTGTTACAGACAAAAAGCAACCAATTGAATCTTCAAAAGAAGGAAAAGTTATAAAACAAACAGAGCTTTTTCATCCTGCAAAGCCTACCCCTCCCCCCTTTGAACAGCCTCAACGAAATAACGCTCTATTACCAAAAGTCGAGCTACCAACACCAAACATCAATCAATTAAATTCTGATGACTCACTGCTGGAGGCAGCACAACGTGCTCCTGTATTAGCTTATGCAAGTACACAACAAGGCAAAATAGATTCACAAACAAATAATGCTGCTTTGCCTCACCAACTTGAAAGCAAACCTGATGAAACGACACAACGTTTTAATCATCTTCTCAAACCCACAGTGCTTGAAGGTATTCGTGCTTCAACCCTTGGCAATCGAAACTACATCATCGCGATGGGAACTTCTATTCCTTGTATTTTAGAAACAGCCATCAACAGTGATCAACAAGGTTTTGCCAGTTGTATCATCTCCAGAGATATCTTATCAGACAATGGTCGTGTTGTGCTTCTTGATAAAGGCACCCAAATTGTTGGTGAATATCGCGCCGGATTGAAAAAAGGCCAAACACGTCTCTTTGTACTATGGAATAGAGCAAAAACCCCCAATGGTATCATTATATCTTTAGCTTCACCGGCAACGGATGCTTTAGGGCGTTCTGGTATGGATGGAGATATTGATAACCATTGGCTCGAGAGGATTGGGTCTGCGCTTCTTGTCTCACTAATAAAAGATGCAACACACTATGCCAATAAACGTTTATCAAAAAAACAGGAAAAAGAAGAAACTGAAACAATCTCTTCAGGACAAAACATCGCAAACATTCTCGTAGAAAATTACGCCAATATTCCTCCAACATTATCCAAAAACCAAGGGGAAATGGTGAATATCTTTGTTGCCCGCGATTTAGATTTTTCCAGCGTTTATAAATTGAAAGTCATCGAAAACAAAAAACAGATTATCAATCGAGCTGTTTCAAGAAACTTTTACAAAAATTCGGCGGTAACTTTAGAATGAACTCAAACTTACATACCATGAGCGATGAAACCGTTGCGATTGTTCTCACAAAACTTGAACCCATCAGTGCTTTTTTGAAAGATGATAGACTCTTTGAAATTGTTATCAATCGTCCCTATCAAGTCATGACTGAAGGATTTGATGGATGGAAAACAATAGAAGCACCGAGGCTCTCTTTTAATGAGCTTATGGGGATTGCGAAAGTTGTCGCCTCCTATTCCAAGCAAAACATATCGGACAAAAACCCAATATTATCTGCAACGCTACCAGGCAATGAGCGCATTCAAATTGTCATTCCGCCGGCTGTCGAAAAAGACACGATTAGTATGACAATTCGTAAACCATCATCGCAGAGTTTTTCTCTCGAAGAACTCGCCAAGAAAGGCCTCTTCTCGCTCTGTGAACAGGTCTCTTTCACACCTTTGAATGACTATCATTCTCGTTTTAATGAACTCAAAATCATCGAGCATAAATTAGCCAATGCCTACTGTAATAAAGACTTTGTCTCTTTTTTAAATCAAGCTGTAGAATGCCAGAAAAATATTTTAATTGCGGGAAAAACCGGTTCGGGTAAAACAACATTATCAAAAGCATTAATCGCCAAAATCCCTCAAGAAGAGCGTATTATCACCATTGAAGACACGCAAGAATTGGTGATACCACACCCTAACCATGTCTCAATGTTCTATTCAAAAGATGGACAAGGCTTAGCCTCCGTTGGGCCCAAAGAGTTACTTGAATCATCTTTACGGATGCGTCCTGATCGTATTCTTTTGCAAGAACTTCGAGATGGTACAGCCTTTTATTATATCCGCAATGTCAATTCAGGCCATCCAGGTTCCATTACGACGGTTCACGCATCAACAGCACTTGCAGCCTTTGAGCAGATGACCCTTTTGGTCAAAGAAAGTGAAGGCGGTGGTGATTTAGAGCGTGATGATATTCGAGGCCTGTTGATTTCAATGATTGATATCATCATCCAATGCAAACGGATTGAAGGAAAATTTAAGGTCACAGAAATTTATTACGATCCCTTCAAACAACGAAACATCTTTGGAGGTGACTAAAAGAAGATCACACCGGCTGCCAAAGGCTCTTTTAAAGCAACAATTGCAAATAAGAGAAAAAATGCATGAAAACCAACGAAACAGAAATAGAGAAAATCTTTTATCGATGACAGAGGAAGAATTAAAAAAACGCCGTGAAGCCGTTGAAGCAGCCATCAGCACCCATACGATAGAGGGAATAGCGCTTCATCCTACAACACTCAAAATTTTAGAAGAATACGCAAAGGGGAATATTTCACTCGAGGAATTTAACACTCTTATGGACAACGTAAAATTATAAGGAAGCTGCGATGCCAAAAGCAAAAGCAAAGACAAAAAATATACAGACAGTTTCTCCCCATCATTATGTCTACCCAAACACCACAACACTCAAAAATAAATATGGAATAAAAGACTTAAAATCCTTTCTGGAGAAATGCTCACATGATACAGCAGAAGCAATGGTTAATCTGCGTGAATCCCCCGTACCAGAAAAGTTTGATAGCTCCTATCTATGCTCTATACATCACCACTTATTTAAAAATACCTTTGAATGGGCTGGATATCTGCGCCATCTCCCCTTTACATTTGAAGATGGCACCATAGCCGCTATGCCCGAAATGAAAAGAACAGGATGGGAAAATCCTTTTGCACTCGGCGATGAAATCCAAGACGGTTTACAAAAATTAGATCAAACGCTTGCCGAAAAAGATAATTTGCAAGGCTTAACGCGTGAGAAATTTAACGCTGAAGCAATAAGCTTATTTAACGCCCTTAACCAACTTCATCCTTTTAGAGAAGGCAATGGACGTACACAACGAGTCTTTTTTGAAAATCTTGCCAAAGCCGCAGGGCATCAGCTTGATTTTTCACTTGTTACAAAAGAACGCATGATGCTCGCCAGTGTTGCTGTAGCAGAAAATGGTGATCTAGAACCAATGCAACATCTGTTTGAAGATATCTCTAATCCCAATAAAATACTTCTTTTAAAGGAATTCATGAGCAACATGAAAGAACTTGGGCGCAATGTTAATGATCGTCCTGTTATGGTTGCAAAAGAAGGTGAAACCTACACAGGTACCTATAGGGGTGCTGGTTATGATAGCTTTGCTTTCAATGTGAAAGGCGCTTACATCATCGGCAATAAAGAACAGCTCACGCCAGAACAACTCAAAACATTAAAACCTGGTGATAGATTTACCTTTACCGTTCCCAAAACAAAAAAGCTTGAAAGCATTCTCATTCCAGAAGAAAGATTAGCCCCTTTGACAGAAAATGAAACGGCCCAAATGGTTGCAGAAGATTCTTGTGTCCACGCAAGCCTAAAACAGGTTCAGCAATTGTCAAAAATTGTTTATGGTAACGAAAAAACATTAAACAAACAGATGGTAGAAATCATCAAAAATCCAAGCTTAGGCCAACAGCTCGCTAACCAGATTGAAAGAGCACCGCACTCTATTTCTCATCTTGCCGGTTTCAGTTTATGTGGACTACAAAACCAGACACGTGCAAACGCTAAAAATCATCTTGAGATGCTCTGTACTGCCGTTGCAAATTTCGCGTATGCTGTAAAACATGCTGAAAAGGAAATTACGCAAGAACATGCAACAGAACAAAGTCGTCGTGCAAAAACGGTAGAAATGCCAAGTCAAAGCTTGCAAGACCTCTTCGCCTTGCCAAAAGAATTACAACAAGAAGCTTTAACAAAAAATCCTTTATGTCAAAAAGAGCTCAGCAACTTTGTAAAAAAGATCAACACCCGTCTCTCACCAAATGAACATAAAGCAGTTCAAAATAATGATTATGAAACATTGGCTCAAAGCATTGGTGTATCAGAAAATAAAGCCAAACAAATTACACAAATTATTAAGCAAACCAAAGAAGTACACCAGCAAGCACAAGTATGCACAATGCACCGTTCCAAAGCATTCGCTATGGCCTGCTAAGAATAGACAAAACCTTCCTCCTTAATGAGAAAGGCTCATAAGCGAAAACTGTTTGGCGTTATCTGCACCTTTGCAAAAAGAGATGAGAGTTCATATCACACAACGGGAAAAGAGCACTTCGCAACATATTCTGACAGAATTGAAAGTAAAATACAATGAAATATACCAAAACACAAATGGTACTCATTTTAACACCGATCGCTTTAGGTGCTTTAACGATATTCCTTGTCCCTCATTTTTTATTGTTTATAACAAATGGACTAAAAAGCGATCAAATTTATTGGACACTTCGTTCTGAGCCTTTATTAGTCTTAGCACTAACGGCTGCTGTTTCATTGTTGTATAGTCTCTCGCAAAAACTGCACCTGCGTAAAATGATCACTTTTGTCTCCGTTGTCTTTTTTGGAACAACCGCTCTTTACTATATTAGTGGTGAAATAAAACGTTTAAGTCCCTATGTTGGCCAACAAGGAATAACATGGGGCTATGCTCTTCAATTCATGGACCCCATGGTTGTTTTTGGCATCATCATTGGTGTTTTTTTTTCCATCATTCAATTCGTAACAACCCTTCCCCCTAAAAGTAAGGTCAAGCGTGCAAAAAAAGGTATTTTTGGTGAGGCCGCTTGGATGAATTTAAGAGAGGCAGCAAAAATCTTTCCTGCCAATGGGCAAATTGTTGTGGGTGAAAGATACCGTGTCGATCAAGATAATGTGTGCAACATTCCCTTTGCACCTGGCAATAAAACAACATGGGGAAAGGGTGGAACAGCCCCTTTGCTAACCTTTAATCTTGATTTTGGTTCAACTCATATGATCTTTTTTGCTGGTTCTGGTGGCTATAAAACAACAAGTACAGTAGTTCCCACGTGTTTAACCTATCCAGGGTCTATTATTTGTCTTGATCCTTCAACAGAAGTTGCCCCAATGGTCAAATTTGCGCGTCAAAAAATGGGAAATAGAAATGTCATTGTTCTCGATCCCAACTCATTGTTAACAAAAAACTTTAATGTCATCGATTGGCTTTTAGACGACAGCGTACCACGCACACAACGCGAAGCAAATATTGTAAGCTTTTCAAAGTTGCTTCTTACAGATAAAAAATCAGATAATTCTTCAGCGGAATATTTCTCAACACAAGCCCATAATCTATTAACAGCTCTTCTTGCTCATGTTGTATTTTCTGATGAATATGAAGACAGCGAGCGCAATTTAAAAACATTGCGTGGTATTCTCTCTCAATCAGAAACAGCTGTTGTTAATCAATTACGCATGATTCAAGAAACAACACCTTCTCCTTTTATTCGTGAAATGGTTGGTATTTTTACAGAAATGGCAGAGCAAACCTTTTCAGGGGTTTATACCACCGCCTCAAAAGACACCCAATGGCTTTCTTTATCCAATTATGCAGATCTTGTCTGCGGAGATGATTTTTTTTCCTCAGATATTACCAATGGCAATACAGATGTTTTTCTCAATCTCCCCGCAAGCATTTTAAACAGTTATCCAGCTATTGGACGTGTGATTATTGGCGCCTTTCTCAATGCCATGGTTACAGCAGACGGTAACTATAAAAAGCGTGTTTTATTTGTCTTAGATGAAGTTGATCTTCTAGGCTATATGAATATTTTAGAAGAAGCCCGCGATCGTGGACGTAAATACGGTACATCCTTGATGCTCTTCTATCAATCCTCTGGCCAGTTGGTCAACCACTTTGGAGAAGCAGGAGCACGTTCATGGTTTGAAAGTTGTTCCTTTGTCAGCTATGCTGCCATTAAAGATCTCCAAACTGCCAAAGACATTTCAGAACGCTGTGGCCAAATGACCGTTGAAGTAACCGGAACAAACAAATCAAGAGGTTTATCTTTAGGAAAGAGTTCATACAACGTCAATTACCAACAAAGAGCCCTGATTTTACCCCACGAAGTTATTCAAGAAATGCGTCAAGATGAACAAATTATTCTGATGCAAGGACAACCCCCTTTACGTTGTGGTCGAGCGATCTATTTTAGAAGAAAAGAAATGTTAGCCGCAGCTGCAAAAAACCGCTTTGCTCCACAAAAGAAAAACTAAAAAACACCCTCTAATGGAGGCAATGCATCAAAACAAAAACATCAAAGGATAAAAGCAGAGATTCTATCTCATAAAAGCCTATAAAGAAGGAATTCCCGCTTGATACAACAAGAAAAATATGGGGAAAAGTCTTTAAATGATGGTATTATGCCTGTGCTTACCAATGCCAATTTTCTTTATAAAGCACTCTCCTCATCTCCAAATAATAAATACCAATCATATCTATGCCTTGAGAATCCTATCAGGAAACTTTTGAAGGCACCGCTTTTATAGGGAAATTTTTCTACAAAAAAATTAAAAGACAATATGCATGAAAACAACCCAAATGAACCATTCTCTCTCAGTAAAAGAAAAAAATGCCAAGATAAAGATTGATACACTCAAAAACACCTACGAATTTGAGGGATTTTTTCCTCACCCAAGTCTCAACATCTCAAAACAATATGCGTGGGGGATTTTCAAACAAAAAGTTTAACACACTCTCATAGACAATGTAACATTATAAGGAATGTAACAATGCCCAAAGCAAAAGAAAAAACAAAAGGAATTCCCTCACCCCATAATTATATCTATCTTGGTACCCAAATTCTCAAAAATAGATATGGAGAAACAGATTTAAAACGTTTTCTGGAAAAATGCTCACATGATAGGCAAAAAGCCATGATCAATCTGCGTGCAGAACCCCTGCCAGAATATTTTAATTCAACTTATCTATGCCATATCCACCAACAATTGTTTAAAAATACCTTTGTATGGGCTGGACATCTGCGCCATATCCCCTTCGCATTTACAGACGATAGCATTGCCGCCATGCCAGAAATGAAAAGAATGGAATGGGGCAATAATTTTGCAACCGGTGAAGAAATCCCTGAACTCTTACAAAAATTAGATCAAACGCTTGCCGAAAAAGACAATTTGCAAGGCTTAACACGCGAAGAATTTGTCAAGGAAGCAACGAGTCTATTTTATTCTCTTCACAAAATCCACCCATTCATAGATGGCAATGAGCACACAGAACAAGTCTTTTTTGAAAATCTTGCCAAAGCTGCAGGACATCAGCTTGACTTTTCGCTTGTCACACAAAAACGTATGATGGCTGCCTGTAGCGAAGCAATGCAATATAGCAATACACAACTGTTGAAAGATCTTTTTGAGGATATCTCCAATCCCCCCAAAATACGTCTTTTAAAAGAATTTATGGACCACGTAAACAATACGGGACGCAACGTGGATGATCGCCTTGTTATGGCAACAAAGGCAGGAGAAACCTATATAGGAACTTATAAAGGTTGTTATTCAGAAAGTTTTATACTCGATATGCAAGGAACTTACATCATTGGTAGCAAAGATGATCTCACACCAGAACGATTAAAAACACTAAAACCTGGTGATATCATTACCTTTACCGCCCCCAACAGCAAAGAGCTTGAAAACACGCTTATTCCAAAAGAAACATTAGCGCCTCTCACAAAAAGTGAATGTGCCAAAACAGTTGCGCTAGATAGTTACGTTCTCAAAGCTCAAAAGCAAGTCCGAGCTTACGCAAAAACTGTTTATGGTGACGCAAACGTATTAAACGAACAGATAGAAGAGATTATTAAAAATCCAGAATTAGGCAGACAGTTTGCTAATCAGATTAAACAGGCACCGCACTCTGTTTCTCCTCTTGCAGGTTTTAGTATATGCGGTCTACAAAATCCGGCACGTGTACACGCTCGAAATTATCTTGATGTGCTCTCTCTTGCAATTGAGAATTATGTGTATACTGTAGAAGCTACCTATAATATAGTCACTCGAGACCATAAAATTAAACAAGAACGCCTTGGAAAAGCGGTAGAGAATCCCAGTCAAAACTTGCAAAATATTTTTGCTTTATCACCGGAAAAACAAAGAGAAATCTTGTCTCAATCTCCTCAATTATACCAAGAGCTCCGTACTTTTATAAACAGTTTAGAACATCGTCTCTCATCAAACGAATGTAGTGCGATCACAAACAAAGATTATGAAACACTTGCACAAAGTATTGGTATATCAGAACAGAAAGCACGAGAAATTACCGACATTGTTCAAAAAGCAAGGAACGCTCATAGCCAATTCTACACACGCACACAAAATCGTTCAAATACACTTGCTATGGCCAACTAAAAAATATGAAACTTTGTTTTTTTGATTTAAACACCTATGTGGAAGAGATATTTTAATATTCTTATCATACATGCAAAAAACAGACTACTTAAGCGCCCTACCACCAATTTTGCACATAGCATATACACCATATCCAAAGCAATTGGACAGGATAATTGTTAATTCCTTTTAAACGTCATGATTACTACCGACGAAAGCTACAAAAGCCTATTTTATTTGTCTTAGATGGAGTCGATTTTCGTGGTTATATGAATATTTTAAAAAGAGCACTCATTTTACCCCACGAAGTTATCCGAGAAATGCGTCAAGATGAACAAATTATTCTGATGCAAGGCTCCCCTTCGCGATGTGGTTGCGCCATCTATTTCAGAAGGAAAGAAATGTTAGCCGCAGCTGCAAAAAACCGCTTTGCTCCACAAAAGAAAAACTAACTTCCTATTATGAGATCTTGACTATGAAAAGACCAACCACAAAAACAACATACATTTCTATTTTTTAAAAACCCGTTAACAAAAAGTTTTTGACCGCTTCTTCACACATAAGGAAAACATGATAAAAAATCCGTGTGTTTTCCTTTTTGTATTTTGTGTATCGTTTTACCAGTACCATCGTCTTTACAAGAAAGTCCCCCCCCCTCAAATCACCTATAACCAAACCAACATTTCCACTTGAGAACGTCCTGCAAATACATTCCTACAAAGCTTTTTGTTTATAATTTATCCCCTACAAACAAGCAAAAACATTTCACAACGCTAATCACCAATATCAAGACTTAAAAAAAAACGGTTGATCTTTGAGACAACAACTCTCAAAACACCTACACTCAAGAACATCGATTTTTTCCCAAAAAATATTTAAGATATACATCAAAATGAATAAATCATTCTTATACAAGCTTTTCCCCCTTTACGATATCATAAAGTGTTCTATTTTAATGATAAAGCGCTGAAAAAGGCTTTTCTCCCCAACCAAAGAAAGGGTTTCCTCTCTTATGGATCTTAAAGCAGCGCAATATAATAAGAGCAACAATACAAAAATAAAAAACATTTTGTTGCAAAAATACACAAAAAAGATGTTCGTATGGCAAGATATTCATATGGAGCAATAAGAAAAACATAATGGAGAAAAATTTTTGATGACTGCTTTTGCCCATAGATTCACCAATCTGAGAGCTGTGTATGAAAAGTACCAGCACCATCCACTAACCAAGAGCGATTACACCCGCGATATCCACGCCCCTCATCAAAGCGCTCTTGCAAACAACTTTGTTAAAGGAAAAAACAACAATTTTAAGCAACATTTTTCTTTTTGACCTCTTCCTTACACCTCAAAGAACGAAGATTTTACCCAGAGTCAATTTATAGAAAATCCATTTTCTGACTACTTATGGGATTCATATCAGCGTCCTAAATACCAGCATTTTACAGCACAAGATAATAAACAAAGGAAACATCAGAAAAGCTTTTCAAAAGCATCACAAAACGATTGATACACCCCATACACTGGAGGGAAAAGTGCTCCCTCTCATAACAACCAAAATCTCAAAAGAATACGCGAAGGGGAATTTTTCACATGCAGCGTTTAAGACGCTCATCAACCACCACCCTACCTACTTAGGAGAGATTACATGTTAGAGCAAAATTATCTATATAAAGGAACCAAAACACTCAAAAATAAATATGGCATCAAAAACCCTAAAAAACTGTATCAACGCTGTGCTCATGATACAGCCAGAGAAGCGGTCAATTTTCGCCATGAACCACCCCCACAAAAATTTGATGCTTCCTATCTAAAACTAATCCATTGGAGCCTCTTCCACGAAACTTTTGAATGGGCAGGCCACACCCGTGATACATCCTTTACATTTGAAGACGGCACCTCTGCCCATATGCCAGCGATGCGTCCCAAAGGTTATGAAATTCCTTTTGCTATCGGTCCACAGATTAAAAAAGAACTCACACAACTCGAAAAAACACTGAATCAGAAGAACAATTTAAAAGGTTTATCGCGCCAAGAATTTGCTGAAAGTGCCGCTGAAGTTTTTATGGCGCTCGAGCACGCACATCCTTTTAGAAAAGGCAATGGGCGTGTCAATCGAATGTTTATGGAAAAACTTGGACAAGCAGCAGGATATACCATTGACTTTTCTTTCATCACAAAAGGACGCATGACAGCAGCCTGTATTGAAGCCATGCAATATGGTAATCCCCAACCGATGAAAGATCTTTTTGAAGATATCACCCATCCGCAAAAATCCCTTGTTTTAAAAGAATTTGTCTCCCAAATGAGAAACGCTGGACTGGATGAAATTAACGATCGTGTTGTTGTTGCAGCAAAGGAAGATGTAACCTATGAAGGCGTCTTTAGAGGTTTTTCAGCAGAAGGTTTTGTCATGGAAATAGAAGGGGCTTTCGTCGTCGGACACAAAGATGATCTCACCCCAGAACAAGTCAAAACATTACAAAACGGTGCCCGCCTCTGCTTTCAAAAAACCAACGTTCAAAGCTTAAAAGAAACACTGATCCCAAAAGAAACATTAGCCCCTCTTACCGATGAAGAGTTATTTGAAAGGATTTCAAATGACGCTTATGTTGAAGGGAGTCGAAAAGAAATCGAAAATTTATCAAAGACTGTTTATGGTAAAACCCACACCTTAAAGACAACATTAGATATCATAACGGTAGCTCCAAACTTAGGAAATCAGTTTGCCGATGAAATTTTACAAAACCCTCAATCAATTTCTAAATTTGCAGGGAGTAAAATACTTGGCATGAAAAGTTCAAATCGCAGACAAGCCGAACAGGCTGTTCCACAACTCAGCCAAGCCTTTAAAAATTATGCCACAATAACACAACAAACAAAAGAAGAAATTTTAGAGCAACACCAAAGAGAACAAAATCGCCTGAACCACACTGTCGAAAAACCTGGAAAAAATTTACAAAACCTTTTTTCCTTACCAGAAGAACAACAAAGGGAAGCTTTATTGCATTCTCGTTCACTGCGACAAGAACTCCATACCTTTTCACGACAACTACACAATCGTCTATCCTCAGAAGATCGTAAAGCCATACAAGAAAAAGATTATACCAGACTAGCTTGCCTCCTTGGGACATCGAAAAGCAAAGCAAAAGAAATTGCGAATACTGTAAATAACACCCAAGAAGCACAATGCCAAGCTCGCAGCTTGAAAGTTAGTCGTTCCTCATCGCTAGCTCTTACCGGCTAAAAACGCGTGAACTTTTGCCTTCCAACAGAACTCTTTGTGCCAATCATTTTATCTCCATTGCGCCCACCAATTGTTTTAAAATGTTACAAAAGATAGTCCTAAAAATGAATCCTATAATTTACTATAACTTATTGATAATATTTCATAAAAAAACTGTATAAAAAACATAAATGTCCATTACATATCAATATGAATAGCGCGAAGTCTTTGGATACCATTCAGTTTGATATTCTTCTTTTGTCTTAAAAAATATCAAAAAGTGGGAAATGCGCCAAAGAGGTTTTCTAAAAATATTGAAAGGAAACAGCCATGAAAAAAAGTCACCCACAACCAGCCCCCCAGAACCCACAACCCCAGAGCCAAGCCCCCCTTTACGCAAAAGTTAATAAACCACCCAAAGAACAGCGCAACCCACAACAATATACACTTCAACAACCACCAGAAACGGTCTTTGCTCCCCAAAAGCCACTTGACCAACAAAAACTAGGAGCTTCTAATGTAGAAGACCTCTACGCAAAAGTTAATAAGCCACCCAAAGAACAGCGCACCTCACCTCAATATACACTTCAACAACCACCAGAAACGGTTTATGCTCCCAAAAAGCCACTTGACCAACAAAAACTAGGAGCTTCTAATGTAGAAGACCTCTACGCAAAAGTTAATAAGCCACCCAAAGAACAGCGCACCTCACCTCAATATACACTTCAACAACCATCAGAAACGGCCTATGCTCCCCAAAAGCCACTAGGAAATCCCTATGACAGACTTGGTGGGAGACCGAGTGATGGGCGACGCACCGACGGACTCGTAAACCCCTATTCAATAACGGATCTGGCGGCGCAAGGTTGGCAAACACCCTACGACACAGTTGGTGGAGGTGCGCAGGGTGGACGACATCCCCATGAACCAGAACATCTCTATGCAGAGCTTGACTTTAGTGAACGTGGTGAGCACTCTCCCCAAAGACCTCTCGAATCTGTCTATACAACGGTTGGCATGGGAGCTGAAGGTGGGCAAGAATCCCAACAACTAGAAAATCCCATCTATCAAGGCGTTGGAGGAAGAAAAATCTCCCCTCCCAGAACCCCAAAAGATGTGGTTACAACAAAGCTTTTAAAAAACGTAGACTTTCAATATGGTGTAAGAGAAATCCAAGAGCGATGCAGAGTTGTTTATAAAAACGAGCATGCTTTGAATGGACCACTTGCGAAGATCCTTGATGATCCTCAGGGTGCAGAAAAAGTCTTATTGGAGCTTGCAGAAAATCCTGAAAGCGCTGGTAAGCTTGCAGGTCACAAAATACTTGGTGTAAAATCTCCAAGCCGCAGAGAAGCTGAAGAGAGTTTTGCTCCCCTTTGCTCAGCTCTTGAAAGACATATACATAATACACAAAAGCTCCATAAACAGTTTACACGGGAGCAGGAAAGAGAAAGAAGTCAAAGACACGAAAGTCCAGAAAGAGACCCAGAACACAGACATCACCACCATCATCATCACGCAAGAGGACGAGAACACAATAGTCCAGAGCACAGCCCACAACGACAAAGACATGGAGAAAAAGGAATGGCTTTTGCCATGTAAGTGGACATAAACGTAAAAACAGATCAATTTTTGTTTTTCGTTTAATCACTTTTTCAGTGAGTTTCTTGGCGCAAATCGTTTCATCGGGATTGCGCCAAGAGTTGTTTTAGAATGTTACAAAAAATAGTTCTAAAAGTGGATCCTGTAATTTATTGTAACTTATTGATAAAATTTCATAAAAAAACTGTATAAAAGACATAAATGTTCATTACATATCAATATTGAATAGCGCAAAATCTTTGGCGGTCATTCGGTTGGATATCTTCCTTTATATAAAAGTTATCAAAACTAAAAGTGGGGAATGCACCAAAGAGGTTTTCTAAAAATATTGAAAGGAAATATGTATGAAAAAACATCATCCACATCCTTCTGCAAATCCAGAAGCCCTCTATGCAAAAATTAATAAACCAACTAGAGGAAACCAGCGCGGACCAACCCCAGAAGAGGAAGTTCTATACGCATCAGTTAGCACCTCTTCCCCTCTTTCAAGAGACAGACATCATGCTCAAAGGAGTGAAGATCCTGAAACCGACTATACAACGGTTGCTTCTCCAAGACATGAAACTGATGTTCTATACGCATCAGTTAGCAGCGTTACCCCTTCTTCAAGAGGTAAACATCAAAGGACAGAAGATCCTGAAACCGACTATACAACGGTTGCTCCGCACCAAAGAGGAAAGCCTTCATCTTCCCTCACAGCTGATCAAATAAGTGTCATGCTTTTAAAAAATCCACACGTCCAAGCACATGCAGAAGAAGTCATACACTGGAGTAAAATTGTTTATGGCGATGATACGATTTTCCAGCAGCACTTGCAAGGAATACTTACAGATCCCACTAAAGGAAAAGACCTTTCAAATCAACTTGCTGAAAATCCTGAATCTATACATAAACTTGCTGGCCGCTCCACACTTGGCTTAAAAAATCAAACACGCAAAGCAGCTGAAGATGGTTTTAGATCGCTCGTTGATGCCGTTGATGGTTATACAAAGGCTGTACAAGACGCAGCAACAAGACTATCGCAAACCCCTCTAGCGGAACAAAGACGCCATCAAGAAAATTCTCAGCAAGTTGAGAGACACCATCATCATCATCGTCATCATCACACAAGAGGACAAGAACACAATAGTCCAGAGCACAGCCCTCAACGACAAAGACACGGAGAAAAAGGAATAGCTTATGCCATGTAAGGGGGCATAAACATAAAAACAGATAGTTTTTGTTTTTCATGTAATCTTTTTTTCAGTGAGTTTCTTGGCGCAAATCATTTTATCGCGATTGCGCCAAGAATTGTTTTAGAATGTTACAAAAAATAGCCCTAAAAATGGCGCCTGTAATTCATGCCGACTATTGATAACTTATTGATAATATTTCACAAAAAAACTGTATAAAAGACACAAATGTCCATTAAGCTGATTGCAAATAGCGCAGATCTTTGGAAGCTCATTCAGCTCGATATTTCTTTTGTCTCAAAGCGATCCAAGCATAAAAGGCAAGAATGCACCAAAGAGGTTTTCTAAAACAATTTTTGAAAGGAAACATGCATGAAAAAAAAACACCCTCATCCTTTTCCATCCTCTTCAATACAAGAACTTATAAAGCTCTATGAACAAGCGGCGGCAGAGGTCTCAGGCGCAGCAGCCCCCCTTCCTAAAGAAACGCCTTCAAAAAGCAAAAGACTGTCATCCATACCGGAAGAAGATGAGGAAAGACAATCTTTTTTAAGCGAAGAAACTGTATATGCATCAACAAATCCAACAGCTTCGTTAACAAGAGGCGGCTCTACCAAAAGACCGCAAGAAGCTGAAACGACACACGCAACAATTCCTTCACAAGTTACCCAGAGGGCAACAAGAGTTATCTCAGAGGAAGAGATCATTCTATTGCTTCCACACCATTCATTGGTTCGAACCTATCAAGAAGAAATCCAACGTTTATCCGCAAGTGCCTATGGTAACCCAAACATTTTGCAAGAACAAATGCAGGAAATTCAAAGAGATCCCGCTGCAGGAGAAGAGCTCTCATGGCGCATGGCAGCCTATCCTGAAAGTATCGCTAAACTTTCCGGTACCAGCGCGCTGGGCTTCAAAAGTCGAGCACGTAGACAAGCGGAAGAGAGTTATTCCGCTCTCAGTGTCACTGTTGATTGTTATACAGAAGCTGTAAAACAGGCAAGAGAGAGCCTCTTACAATCTCCAGAGCAAGAACTCAAAAACTATGAACGCTTCATGGGGAAGGAAGCCGTCGCTAAACTTCTGCAAAAACCAGATCATCGCGAAAAAGAAACGCTTTCAGAGACAGAAATTTCTACCAAAATTCACCAACATTCAAAAGTCAGAAGACACCATGCCCAAATCAAATATTGGTGCACTGTTGTTTTTGGGAACGCAAACATTTTGCAATCACAAACAGAAGAGCTTTTCCAAAACCCTGAAACAATAGAACAGCTGGCACAGCAACTTGCCGGAAATCCTCAGTCTTTTAACAAATACACTGGTCGTAACTTTTGTGGCTTTAAAAATAAAGCACGCAGACATGCTGAAGCGGGTCTTTCTCACCTCATTGACGCCGCTGACAATTATGCAACAGCTGTAACACAAGTAAGAGAGAGCCTTTCAAAAACTCAGCAGGCAAAACAAGAACACAATGAAGCATCTTCTGACAGAACGCAAAATTTGCATCAACAACAAAGCGTCTCACAGACTGCTCAACGCCCTGAGCCTTCAATAGTAACGCATGAAGGAGCAACACCCTCTACGCAACAAAGAGAAACAGATATTCGTCCTCGCAAAACTGCCGCCCCAAAAGCGATGGCTTTTGCCAGCTAAACAGACATAAGTTTTCACGTTGAATCTAACGTCTTGGCGCAACACAGGAAAGAGGTGTTTGCGCCAAGAAAGAGAGAAAAATTGAAACAAAATTTATTTTTCCGTCCCTTAACCCAAACACTGGAGAAAACAATCTTTAGAGAATGATTATGATCTGAACCATAAGAGTCAAATCGTGCGAGACCATTCAGTCTCATATCCTCTCTCATAAAAGCAAATGAAAAAGCATAAAACAGAATAAAAACCAACGTACATTTTTAAATAGTATTTAAAAACAATATTGGAAGAGTTTGAAAGGAACATGCATGAAAAAAAGAAATCCCTCCCCTTTTATCACCGAAATGATGGAAAAATTTCAACAACCGGCTGAACAATCCCCCACCAGAACCCCTCCTTCCCAAGTTTCTCAAAGTTTGCCAAAACCAACTGTACAAAAACGCCCAGAAAATTTATCACACCACCCAAAAGTTGCTCCACCACCACCCCCTCGTATGAAAAGCCCAATGCAAACCAGCACAATGCCTCCTAACGCCAAAAACCAAGAGACGCCTCCCCCACAAAAAAAAGCAGCTCCACCAAAACCTCCGCGCGTAAAAGAGAGACAACAACATAAACAAACAGTTCAAGAGTCCCCCTCCCTACAGACAAAAGTGGCTCCACCCCCTCCTCCACGCATGAGAGAAAAAACACAAGCCGACGCAAAAATCCAAAAGTATGAAACCCAAGAAAGCCCCTCCACGCGCATAAAAATGGCCCCACAAAGACCACCGCGTGCAAAAGATAGAGAACAAAACAAACCAACTGCTCAAGAATCCCCTTCTCTACAGACAAAAGTGGCTCCGCCCCTTCCCCCACGCATGAGAGAAAGAGCACAAATCGGCACAAAAATCACCAGCTCACAAATCCAAGAACATTCCTCTCCGCACACAAAAGCAGCTCCACAAAGACCTCCACGCGCAAAAGATAAGCAACAAAACAAAACAACAGCTCAAGAGGGAGAACATCTCTATGCAACGCCTGCTCCGCAAACACCCCCACGCATGAGAGACAGAGTGCAAAACGGCACAAAAATTCAAAATCCTGAAACACACGAACCAAGTGTTAGACCCAAAACATCATCACATATGAAAGTCAGGCAGCAAAGCAGTTCATCATCACAAGACAGTGGAACATATGCCGTCCCGCCTTCAAGAAAATCGCACCGTATGGAAAACAGAAAACAAAGCGATACTGTCGTCCAAAAGCCTGCCTCTCCACACACAGCAATTGAACAACCAAAACCGTCTCACGAACAAAAACCATCTATTAATACAATGGAAAGAGAGCTATTGCTCGTAGCATATCAAGAAGAGATACGATTTTTGTGCAAAAAGGTTTATGGCAACCGACTTATTTTAGAAGAAAAAATTGCAGAAATTAAAGAAAACCCTGATATGGGAGAACAACTCTTATGGGATGTTACAGAACAGCCTAAGTCTATTTCTAAGCTTGCTGGTAGAAAAGTTCTTGGCATAAAAAATCATGCGCGCAAACAAGCTGAAGAAGCCCTTCCCACCCTATGTGCTGCCATTAACGGTTATGTGTATACTTCAAAATATACAAAAAGTGAAAATATTTTACAAGGTTCTCACACGGAACAACAACATCAGCGACAAGCACAAGAGGAAGAGCTAACAAATCAACATTTACAAAATCCGCTCAATTCAGAAAAGAAAATAAAGCCTCTCTCAAATGAGGAAATTGCCCGCAGAGTTCAAAAAGATCCATCGGTTCAATATGGTCAAAGAGAGATCCAATATTGGTGCCAAATTGTTTATAAGGATCCATTTATTTTGCAATATAGACTAGAAGATATGCACAAAATTCCAGAGATGGGAGAAGAGCTTGTATTTCAAATTGAAAAGGATTCTACATCTTTTGCTCCACTTGCTGGTAGAAAAAACCTTGGCGTAAAAAACGGAGCACGCAAAGCTGCTGAAGAAAATCTTCCTACCCTTTGTACCGCCATTAAGGATTATGCTGATACGATAAAACAGTTAAGAGAAACCATTGTGCAAAACCATCAGGAAGAACAACAAAAACGTCATCAACCACTTACCGATCTCGATAAAAAATTACAAAAGCAGCAAAGCTTATCGCAGCCCCCGAAGCTGCCTGAACGCTCAACAGCAAAGCGGCATCAAGAAGTTGCAGCAACTTCTAGACAAGAAGACCAGCCGCATGTTCGACCGCGCAGAGCCGAAACATCAAAAGCAATGGCTTTGTCGTAATAAATCTCCTAATTGTTGGCTTTTTATCCAAAACTTTGGTGCAATTATCTTGCCAAGATTGCACCAAAGACGGTGTATGAAATACAGAAATTTTTGAATAAGACACCCCATTATTTTACAGAATTCATTGATAAAATTTCACGATAATACTTCAAAATTATAAACTTTAACTTTGTTCCATGCGAATAAGATCAATTTTTTCAATCATTCAAATAGGCATTCTTCTTTGAAGAAAACGCTATGAAAATAATATAAGGCAAAAAATGTAAACAAAGAAGATTTCAAAAATAATGTTACCATTTGAAAGGAAATATGCATGAAAGAAAACACAGAACATTGTGCCTCCTCTACACAGGAAGAATTGCAAGAACAACACTCTGTAATTAATGCAGCCATTTCAAAGCAAATCAATGAAGAAGCGCAAAATTTTTTCTACCCCAATAGCAAAGTGCTTAAAAATAAATACCGCATCAAAGATAAAGAAATATTAAAAGAATACTGTTCTAATGATGTAAAAAAAGAAATGATAAAACTGCACCAAGAACCTCTACCAGAGCAGTTTAATGCCTCTTATCTAAAATATCTTCATCAACGCCTCTTTTCCCATGCATTTGAATGGGCCGGACAAACACGCGAAAAGCCTTTTACATTTGAAGATGGCACTGTTGCTTCTATGCCCATTTTGAAAAGAAAAGAATTTACAAAAACTTTTGCGATTGGCAGAAAAATACAGGAGGGACTAGAAAAGTTAGATAAAACGCTTGCTGAAAAGAATAATTTACAAGGCTTAACGCGCGAAGAATTCGTTGAACAAGCAGCTAGTATAATGATAGATTTGCACCACTTGCATCCTTTCAGAGAGGGCAATAGGCGCACAAAGAGACTGTTTGTTGAAAAACTCTCTCAAGCAGCAGGACATGAGCTAGACTTTTCTCTTGTGAGCAAAAAACGTAAAGACTTTGTCCGCGCCGCTGCCATGGAACATGGCAACCCAGAGCCTATGAAGCATCTGCTTGAAGATATCTCAAATCCAGAAAAATTGCTCCTCTTACGAGAATTCACCAACTCTATGAGAGAGCTTGGATTGGATGAAAAAAATTATCATCTCGCTGTCGTTGCAAAAGAAGGAGAAACCTATCATGGTACCTATAGAGGCAGTGGACCCAATGGCTTCATGCTTGATGCCAACGGGATTTTCATCTTGGGAAATAAAAAAGATCTCACCCCAGAGCAAATACAGACATTAAAAATCGGTGATGCCCTCTCCTTTACAGCACAAAAAGTTCAAAACCCAGAAAAAACCCAGCAAAAAACATTGCTTCCAGAAGAAAAAGAAGAAAAAAGAGCCACTCTTAAAAACGATGAAATAACTGAAAAGAGCAAAGACAACGCATCCATTCAAACAAAGAAAAAAGAACAAGCCCATTTTTCACCGTGTATTGCCCCTCATGCTTTACATGACAGCGTTGAAGTTATGCCCCAAAGTTTGCAAGAACAAGAAAAAGAACAAATGGCACAACCAATTGCTCAATCGGCTTCCGCTATGAGGCAAATGCAAAAAGATTTTCAAAAAAACATTTTACAGAGCAGTAATACAGCGACAAATAATCCAATATCTGTCAAAATGACAAAGGAAACACGCTCTGATCATCAAGAAAGAACAAAACAGCCCCCAAAAAAAGCAATGGCATACTGGGATACTGGTACAAGAAAAACGGACACCGTCCCTCTCACCTTACAGGAGAAATTATCATCACCGCCTGAAACCGAAGAAAATAAGACAATACATCGTAATTTCTTTTATCCCAATAGTATCACCTTAAAGAATAAATATGGAATAAAAGACTATGGAAAATTAAAAGTGCAATGTGCCCATGATACAACAAAAGCAATCATTCATCTGCGCCAAGAAGCGCCACCACAAAAACTAACCTCCACATATCTCCAATATATTCATCACACCCTATTTAAAAATACTTTTGAATGGGCCGGACAAACACGCGAAAAACCATTTACATTTGAAGATGGTACCGTTGCTTATATGCCAATGATGAAAAAAGCTGGTATTTCTTTTGCCTCAGCAAAACAGATACAGGAGGGTCTAGACAATTTAGATAAAACACTTGCTGAAACGAATAGTTTAAAAGGCTTAACCCGCGAAACATTTATTGAACATGTCACTGAAATGTTGATACAACTCAACTATACGCATCCTTTCAGAGAAGGTAATGGACGCACACAACGAATGTTTTTTGAAAAACTTGGGCAAGTTGCTGGCCACACACTCGACTTTTCTCTTGTAACAGAAAAACGCATGAATCTTGCCAGCATTGCATCGCTAAAACATAAAGATAAAGAAGAAATGAAACATCTGCTTGAGGATATCTCAAATCCAGAAAAAATACTTATTTTAAAAGAATTCATGGACAGTATGAAACATATCGGGCTTGAGAGTATTCATCATCATCTTATTATAACAGCAAAAGAAGGTCATACCTATAAAGGCTTTTACAGAGGCAGTGGACCCAATGGCTTTATGCTTGATGCTAACGGAACTTTCATCTTGGGAAATAAAAAAGATCTCACCCCAGAGCAAATACAGACATTAAAAATCGGTGACGCCCTCTCCTTTACAGCACCAAAAATTCAAAACCAGCAAGAAGTGCTTATCCCCGCACAAACAATAGCCCCCCTTACCAACAATGAAATTGCCACAAGGATAAAAAACAACGTTTCCATTCAAGCAAGAAGAAAAGAAATAGAAACTTTGTGCCAAATCATTTATGGCAATCGTCATATTTTGCGGGAAAGAATTGAGAGGATCCATGAAAATCATACTGAAGGAGAACAACTCACCTATCAAATTACCACCTCTCCCCAATCGATTTCTAAGCTTTCTGGTAGCAATGTATTTGGCATAAAAAACAACGCGCGCGCCCATGCTGAAGAAAATATTTTGCCCCTCTGTAGAGCCATTGATCGTTATATCAATATTTCTAAACAAACAGAAAGAGACATTCTCCATACCCATCATGTAAAACAAAGGCGGTGTGAACAGTCGGTAGAAATGCCTAAGGCTTGGATGAAAAATCTCCTTTCCTTGTCAAAAGCACAACAGCAAGAAATGTTATCAAACTCTCCTGAATTAAGGGGGGAGATAAGGACTTATATCAAAAAAATCAATGAGCGCTTATCTTCAAACGAGCATGAAGTTATAAAAGAAAATAATCCTGAAAGACTTGCGAAGAGTCTTGGCACATCAACCATTAAAGCAAAAGAGATTATGGAAATAATCAAGCAGATAAAAGAGATAGAACCGCATATACAACCCATGTATTTTTATAACCATAAATTCGATGAGCGCTTCGCACCAAACCAGTATCAATCTATCCAGCATCAATCTATAAAGAAAAACAATGAAAAAAAATGTTCCAACACCCTTGATAAAGAAGCAATTAAAGTGCAAAAAATGACAGAAAACGTCAATCAGAGTCCCAAAAGACAAGAAAATATTCAACCTCACAAAACGGCGCACGCAAAAGCAATGACAATGAATGTCTAAAAGGTTCATAAACTTTAACTTTTTCTCCCCCTCTGGTAAAAATGATAGCCTTTATCCCCTTGCCTTCATCGGCAAATCAATTGCACCTCAACGAGAATGGAAACCATGAGAGAGTAATTTTATCTTATTTCCTCAGATTTTATCCTCATCAACTGTGAAAAGAAACCTGAACAGCAAAAATGCTGTTGAAAGATCATATCTTCCTATCCTCTTGTTTATGTAATCTCTAAAACGGGAGGGCAGACAAATTTTGGGAGAACATAAAGCCGTAAAAGTGAAAAGTAATCACCAGTTTTACCATCACCTTTTAGCTTAGCCTTACGACTTTTTAAAACATCTAAAGCGCTGTTTTTTTTAAATAATGGAAATTACGTATTGCTCCACGCTTTTATTTTATTTGCATTCTTTTAATAGGGGCACACCCCTCACATAAAACAGAACGGCATTGGGTTGCACTATTCACGACATCACACCATAAAGAGAAATTATCATTATATATCCCTACATGTCTCTTCAAACTGTTATGATATCACTCCCATATTTCAGTTTGAAAAAGAAATTTTAATTATTTTATGGCAACAATAAAAATTTTAATGCAACAGTAAACAAGGAGCATAAAAAAGTCTTCAAGCACCATTGTTGACAGAAAGATAAACACCGTCGTAAAACGCTTTCAAAAAGTATCCTTGATTAGGATAGAGATCAGATTTTTACGATTTAAAACGCTTTATTTCTCCTGTCATCGCTTCTCTTTTACAACAAAGTTGATATATCTTTATGACATTGATTAAAAAAATTGCAACAGTTGCTTCCGGAACCCTCATGAGCCGTATTTTTGGCTTCGTACGCGAAATGCTTATGGCAGCAGCACTAGGAACTGGTCCTGTTTCTGATGCGTTTAATGCTGCTTTCCGTTTTCCCAACACATTCCGCCGTTTTTTTGCTGAAGGTGCCTTTAATGCTGCTTTCATTCCTCTTTTTGCCAAAAAAATCACTGAAGATGGTCACGAAACGGCATGCAAGTTTGCAGAAGAGGTGTTTGGCGTTCTCTTTTCACTGCTCTTACTGTTAACGATTGCGATGGAACTCAGTATGCCTTTTTTGGTACGAACCATTATTGCTCCAGGTTTTACCGAAGATGCAACAAAGCTTAACGCCACAATTCATTTTACGGCGATCATGTTTCCCTATTTAACCTGCATGTCGCTTGCTGCCATGATGGGGGGCATGCTTAATGCACTGCGACGCTATTTTATTGCCGCCATTGCCCCACTCTTTTTAAACATTATTCTGATTGGTGTGCTTGCCTATGCTTGGATCTATAAACTTGACGCTTGGCATATCGGTTTAAATCTCTCTTGGGGTGTATTGGCAGCAGGTCTTATTCAACTCACCTTAATTGCCCTTGCTTTGCGTCAAAGTGGCATGAAAATTTCCTTCCGCCAGCCCCATTTAAGTCCTAATGTTCGTAAGCTATTAACTTTAGCATTCCCCGCAGCCATTACGGGTGGCATCACGCAAATTAATTTGCTTATTAATACCAATATTGCTTCTAGTCAATCTGGTGCTGTCTCTTCTTTGATGTATGCTGATCGTCTTTATCAATTGCCTTTAGGCGTAATCGCCATTGCCGTTGCAACCGTTCTTTTACCAGAATTAACACGCGCTTTGCGAAGTAAAAAGCATGAAGAAACCCACCATTTACAAAACCGCTCTATTGAATTAACGCTATTTTTAACACTTCCAGCATCCATCGCTTTTTTGCTGCTCTCCACTCCCATAGTCAGTTTGCTCTTTGAGCGAGGACAATTTACCAGTCAATCAACACACCATGTTGCACAATTACTAGAGCTTTATGGACTAGGACTTCCAGCTTTTGTTCTTATTAAGGTCTTTATTCCTAATTTTTTTGCCCATGAAGATACCAAAACACCGATGATTTTTACAGGTATTTGCGTTTTTATCAATATCGGTCTCGCCTTAACATTATTTCCTATTCTATCTGCACGAGGCATTGTTATTGCTGAAATTACCTCTGGATGGGTCAACACACTGTTGCTTTGGGGGGTCCTTATCAAACGCGGTTATTGGAAATACGACTTCCAACTGATAAAGCGAATATTATGTCTCATGATGGCAACTCTTTTGAGTGCACTAGCCCTCTATTACGGATTGAATGTGCTTGGTTTTTTGTCTTTTCCTTTATCCTCACAAGCATCCTTTTTCTTGCGCGCGATCACCTTAGTAGGGATTATGCTCGGCATATTCTTGATCTATTTTAGTGCCTATTTTTTATTCAACACCCGTTCCTTTTTTCACACGCTTAAAAATTTGAAAAAACGCTCATAATATCTATACTTTGTCAAAAACAATAAAATGAATAACCTTAATTGAAGAAAGAGCACTCCTATGGATACCTTCACACCACTTGTCTTTTCCGGCGTACAACCGAGTGGTCACTTACATCTTGGCAATTATCTTGGAGCCATTCAGCATTGGGTTGAACTACAAAACTTTCATCACTGTCTCTATTGTGTTGTGGATATGCATGCGCTCACCGTCAACCCAGATCCCCTTACTTTACGCGAATCCACCAGAACAGTGACAGCAGCCTTTTTAGCCGCCGGTATCGATCCTCAAAAACATATTATTTTTAATCAATCACGTGTTTTTCAACATGCTGAACTCGCCTGGATTTTAAATTGTGTTGCCCGCATTGGCTGGCTTCAACGCATGACACAATTTAAAGATAAAGCGGGAAAAGATCGTGAAAAAGCATCCCTCGGGCTTTTTGCCTATCCCACTTTGATGGCTGCTGATATTTTAGTCTATCGTGCAACGCATGTTCCAGTGGGTGAAGATCAAAAACAGCATGTTGAACTCACACGCGATATTGCACAAAAATTTAACAACGACTATGCACAGCGTATTGCCGAATTAAATTTTGGCGTCTCTATGCAAACGGATGAAGAAAAAAGACAAGGCTTTTTTCCCCTCCCAGAGGCGCTTATTGGAACAACAGCCACACGCGTTATGTCTTTGCGCGATGGGACGAAAAAAATGTCAAAATCAGATCCTTCAGATTTTTCACGCATTAATTTGACCGATGACGCTGATCTTATCGCAAAAAAAATACGCAAAGCCAAAACGGATTCGGCTCCACTTCCCGATACCCTTGCCGCTTTAAAAGAACGACCAGAAGTAGATAACCTGCTTGGTATTTATGCCGCCTTTGCCAAAGTTAGCAAAGAAAAGATTCTTTTAGAATTTTCTGGTCAACAATTTTCGCATTTTAAAACAGCTCTAGCCGACCTTGCCGTCCATAAGCTTGCCCCTATAACAGAGGAGTTACGTCGCCTTCATCAAGAAAATGATTATATCGACTCTGTTTTGCATGATGGCGCTAAACGTGCTAGTATGCTCGCAGAAGAAAATATGAAAAAAATTCGTGAAATTATTGGATTTTTGCACGATACATAAAAATAATAAAACTAAAAACTGTAGAGAGCAAAAAAATCGTTTGTACAAAATAGAGAAAGTGCATGATTTCCAAACCCCAAAATCCGAAAAAAAAACCAAAGAAAAAAAACTTAGTTATTATCGATGAAACACCAGAGTGTCGGCGTGCCGTTGCGTTTGCCGCACAGCATGCCCAAAATACCAGTAGAACATTGGTATTACTTTGTGTCGTTGATAGTGTAGAATTTCAACATTTTCTGGGTGTAAACAACGTTATGCGTACAGAATCAAAGCAAAGTGCTCATAAAATATTAGGAGACATTGCCAGTGAAGTCCGCACCACCCATGCGCTTGAAACAGAAATAGTAGTGCGTGAAGGAAAAAAAATTGATGAGATTTCTAAACTGATCGACGAAGATAAAAGGATTGCACTGATTGTTTTAGCAGCCAGTGGACATACAGAAGGGCCAGGACCCCTTGTTCAATTAATCGGGAATAAAGGAACAGCTTTTTCAATCCCTGTCATTGTTATTCCTAGCAATCTTGCCGATGAAGATATTAGATCTATTGCCTAAAAAATATAATATTCTACAATGTAAGATCTTCCCAATCCTTCATTATAAAAGGAGAATTTATGTTTATTCAAACTGAAACCACCCCAAACCCTGCAACACTTAAATTCTTGCCAGGACGCGTGGTTCTTTCTGAGGGAGTATTAGAATTTCGTGACCGTGAAGAAGCAGCTAAAAACTCACCTTTAGCGGCTAAACTATTTAATATTCCCAATATCAATGGTGTTTTTTTAGGCTATGATTTTATCACCGTAAGCAAAAAAGAAGGAGAATGGCAACATCTCAAGCCCGTCATTTTAGGCACAATCATGGAACATTTTCTATCCAATGAGCCAGTGATCACCACCAACGCTACAACACAAGCACAAACCCATGCCCTTAACGAAGAATTTTATGACGAAAAAGATGCTGATATTGTCTTAACCATTAAAGAGCTCCTTGAAACACGTATCCGCCCCGCAGTTGCCAACGATGGTGGAGACATTACTTTTCGCGGATTTGAAAATGGTATTGTTTATCTCAATATGCGCGGCTCCTGCGCTGGATGTCCCTCTTCAACAGCAACACTCAAACATGGTATTGAAAATCTTTTACGTCATTTTATCCCTGAAGTTTTAGGCGTTGAAGCCATGCCACAATAAATATTGACCTCAATAGGTAAAATAACCACACCGATTGCCCCTCTTCAACAGCGCTCAAACATGGAGTGCAAAAATCTTACGTCATTTTATTCCTGAAATTTTCGAAGTAAGCCATGCAGTCATAAAAATAGAGTACTGTTACAAAAATCTGTCCAATAATGATACCTTCACTCACCTTTCACCTCCACATATGCCTTAAAAAGATTTCAAAGCCCCCTTTAAGAAGCATAAGTTATTTCAACAAACCAATCGTACACAGAAGTACAATGTATGGGTGTGCACTTTAAATTTATTTTATCTCATAATCTTGTCATGCAATTTTAACGAGGAAAACACGACCTCGTTACAAAAAAAGAAAACCCAAAAAAGAAAACATTGTACGATAGAGTGCTCATTTGCTCTATCTTTCTCAGTGCTTCCAACGACAAATCACGCAAAATACTTCTTGTAGCAAGCCGGCACCATCATCATATCTGCCAGCCCCTAATGATGCGACAGCTCTTTCATTAAGACGATTCATAAGAGTCATTTTTAATCCTTTCTTTCCTCATTTTTACCCACACGCCAGCCCCGCGTGTGGTGTGCAAGCAAGTGATTTTAATTGATTCAACATGGAACAGATTTGAAATGAGAGAATCCCACGTTATTCGGGGTTCTAATTCAATATGAATAACGCTAATTTATTATTATAAATCAATATGTTTTTTCAGCCACTCGACAAAGATCACATTTTGCAACTTGCAATGAGAATTCTGACATTCTTCTTATTTCAATTATGTTTTTATTGCATCAATCAAAATCGTCCGCTTACACAGCACAAACTGGATAATAACAAAAACTATTTTTAATAGCTCTTATGTACACTTTTATAAGAGACTGTTGCAGTACTAAGAGCTGGAAAATGCATGGCAATAAGACCTTATCAAGATCATAGCGTCCTTTTTCCATTCTTAAAATCAAGAATTTCCTCTATCATTTTCAATCTCATTTCCATAAATATGACGCAAAAGGTGTAACTACCCATAAAAAATAAATACATTGAAGCCAGATCTATTATGGTTGTTTGAGAAATTATCTGATAAAAAAAATGAGAATATTTTTTCAATTCAGCAGGAATAAGTTTGTCTACTTTACGGTATTGTTCTTCTCATAAAGCGCATACTTTTATTGTTGCTTATGAGTCAATATCCAGTCCCCTCATAACCGCATATTAAAAGAAAAGACAGAGTCGCTATTTCTCTGCTATACATGGCCTTACAATAAAGGAAAACATATTGCTTTTATCTGATTGGTGTAATCTATGAAACAAGAAAAGAAGCCACTGGAGAAAAATATGCCCAATTAGAGAAGAATGTAAAAATAGAAAACCAACGAAATCCAAAAACAATTGCAAGAGGACAAATGCTTAAACTTTTTTCACAAACTCCGACTTTAAACTCATCTGACCAATCCCTGGAATTTTGCAATCAATATTATGATCTCCATCCACCAAGCGAATATTCTTTACCTTCGTCCCCGCTTTTAAAACAGATGAAGCGCCTTTTACTTTCAGATCTTTTATCACTATAACGGTATCTCCGTTTGTTAAAATCTGACTATTGGCATCATAAACAGTATTGGCAAGAACCGTATCATCGTTTTTTTGTGGCCATTCATGTGCGCATTCAGGACACACAAAATTTTCACCATCTTCATAAGTATAAAGACAATCACAACGAGGACATTTGGGATATTGGGTCATAAATTCCCCTTTTTTAGAAAAAACATTCATTATGACTGGTCATAAAGCAAGAAGTGCTTATTGTCCATTATTTTAGAAAAATGTTTCCCTTTGTTTCAATCCTCATCTGCCAACTGTGTTCATGAATACTATCATCACATACTATACACAAGTTTATAAAAATGATTGATCATTATACAACTCAAATAAGCCCCCCGCATATCATAAAATTTACACACTTCATTCTCTCTAATAAATTAATCAAAATCATTTTCTTATACATCACCAATGCAATTAACGAATGGATAACAAAACAATTAGAAAAGGAACATCTCTGAATAAAACGTTCTCAGAGAGCTAAAAACTATTGCAGCATTGAGAAACAAGAAAATGATGTCCCCAACTTAACCTTTTATTTAAGTAAAGATAACAGTCATAATGTTAGAGAACAGACTGATTTATGATCATAGTTAATGGTTTTGTATATTGAATGAGAGCCGATAAATAAGCTGAGATTCTCTCAACCCCTTTTACATTGAAACAACCAAAGCCTTTTGTTTGCATGTTACAAGTAGGAAAATCCGTGTAACACGATTATCCAAAATACTAAACACTCTCAAATATAAGAGCCAACATTGAAAGCGGGCAAAGTGAATGATGGTGCCGTCTTACTCTCTCATAAGCGTAAAAATGATGCTGCTCAATGGATGGCCGGTTATACCTTTCAAAGCAACACGCATAAGATGCGTTTTTAGCGTCTTGAGAGAGAAGCTTCTTTAAAACAAACATATGAAATGTGCAACAATGATCGTATTTTGTTTTGCATGAGAAACATTCCCCTATTAAACAAAAATTTCTATCAAGCCATTGAGCAAACCCATTGGACATAAATGCTCCGATTATGCTCGATTATAATTTCCTACAGCATTTAGTTTTAAGAATCCGGCAGTTTGAGGAATCCGATTGATATGTAAGGGAGGAAAAAACAAAGAGAGCTTGAAAATGAAAGATCTCCCTTATGCACATAAAATCACACCCCTAAAATCACACCCATGTGATCAATCATCATACCTTTACAAAAAAACATTCCAATGATCTTAGGTGATAATATCAGGGTGATCTCTCCCCAATGCTTGTTGTATGTTTAACAGTTTTAATGCCACCTGTTGCAAAGGTTTAAGAACGTCTTGCGGATTAAAATTGTGTTTGCGCGGATCACTTTCATATTGTTCAAAATAAAGTCGTAAAGTAGCACCTAGCGTCCCTGTTCCCGACAAACGAACCACCAACCGTGCGCCATTCTCGAAAAAAATACGGATACCTTGCTGCGTACTAACGCTCTGATCAACGGGATCACGATACGTAAAATCATCTGCTTTTTTGACGAAAAATCCAGCAATCTCGGTTCCTTCTTGTGGTAAATGCCCACGCAAATGCTCTATAAGTGCCAAGGCTTTGTCTGCTTCGACTTCTTCATAATCATGCCGTAACGTGTAAAAACGCCCATAGGTGAACCAATGCTGTTGAACAATTTGTGCGACAGTTTTTTCTGTTACCGCTAAAAGATTTAACCAAAATAGGACAGCCCATAAACCATCTTTTTCACGGATGTGAAGAGAGCCCGTTCCAAAGCTTTCTTCACCACAAAAGGTTACTTTTCCTGCATCCAAAAGGGTTCCAAAAAACTTCCATCCCGTTGGAGTTTCAAAAAAGTTTAGTCCTTTTTTTTCCGCAACCAGATCAGCAGCACGCCCCGTCGGCATAGAGCGCGCTATCCCCACAACACCTTTTCGATATCCTTTAATAAGATGTGCATGTTCAGCCATAATAGCCAAAGAATCCGAAGGCGAGACAAATTGTTGACGACCAATAATGAGGTTACGGTCTCCATCACCATCAGAGGCGGCGCCAAGATCTGGTCCTTGCTCTGACATCAATAAATCATAAAGATCCTTAGCATAAACCAAATTGGGATCTGGATGACCGCCTCCAAAATCTGGCAAAGGAATACCATTAACCACCGTCCCTTCAGAAAATCCTAAGCATTTTTCAAAAATTTCATGGGCATAAGGCCCTGTTACTGCATGCATGGCATCAAACCGTAAAGTAAGACCTCGAGCAACAGCCTTGGCAATACAGTCAAAATCAAAAAGCTCCTGCATCAAAGCAACATAATCAGTGACAGGATCAATAATATCAATCCGCATGGCTCCTATAAAGGTTGTACCTTGCCTATCTAAATCAACATCTGGTGCTTCAAAAATTTTATAACAGGAAAGACGTTGCGATGTTGCAAAAATAGCATCACATAAAGAATTAGGAGCGGGGCCCCCATTAGAAATATTATATTTAATACCACAATCTCCCCCTGGACCACCAGGATTATGGCTTGCAGAAAGAATAAGTCCACCATGAGCATGAGTTTTACGAATAAGATGCGAAACAGCAGGTGTAGAAAGAATACCGCCCCTTCCCATTTTAACACAAAAAACACCATGCGCCGCCGCCATCTTCAACACAATCTGAAGAAGAGTACGATTAAAAGTGCGCCCATCCCCCCCAAGAATCAACAGTTTTCCTTCAAGAGGCCCAATGTTATCAAAAAGAGACTGTATAAAGTTTTCTACATAATGGGGTTGTTGAAAAACAGACACTTTTTTGCGCAAACCAGACGTTCCCGGTTTTTGCCCCTCAAAAGCCGTGGTTAAAACTGTCTTTATGGTCATATCAATACCTTTATATTCTTTCCTATAATTTTAAGGTGAAGAGTATCCAAAGTCGACCATTAATTCTACTTGACGGAAGTGTGAAATATTTGCACACTCGTTAGAAGTAAGAATTTTTAAAGAAGCCCTTTTGTTTAAAACGCTTTTTGCCATATGTTTTTAAATACGAAGGCTGTTTTAAAACAAAATTTTCGTAAAAGAAGACAGGAGCATCATGATGATGAAAAAAACAGTTCCCAATGTAACATTCCACACACGCGTACGCGATGAATCAATGGCTGGAGACAATCCTTATCGGTGGCAAGAAGTTAACAGCGATGCTTACTTTAAAGGAAAGCGTGTTATTCTTTTTTCTCTTCCTGGAGCTTTTACCCCTACTTGCTCAACCTTTCAGCTGCCTGATTTTGAAAAACTCTATGATGAATTTAAACAAGCGGGTATTGATGAAATTTATTGTCTTTCCGTCAATGATGCTTTTGTCATGAATGCTTGGGGAAAAGCACAAAATATCAAAAATGTGAAATTAATTCCCGATGGCTCTGGTGAATTCACGCGCAAAATGGGTATGCTGGTTGCAAAAGACAATGTTGGTTTTGGCATGCGATCATGGCGCTATGCAGCTGTTATTAATGATGGTGTGGTTGAACAATGGTTCGAAGAAGCAGGTTTTTCAGATAATTGTGCAACAGATCCTTATGAAGTTTCTTCACCACAACATGTTTTAAAAGCCTTGAAAAGCTAATTCCCCCAATCGTCTATTTAAACAAAATTTTACGACACAAATCTCCCTCCTCAGGGAATTTGTGTCGTTTACTTTTTGCAACCTCTATTCGTGAAAACAGACACGATAAGTTGATTGTGCGCCTTCTGTGAGAAAATATTCCAACAATAATTTTTCAATAAATCTTTCATGTTTTAACGGCTTTGCAAAAGCTTGGAAAATTGCCGATGAAAAATCCCGTTGTAGCGCTAAAAAATCAAAGAGTTAAAAGCTGTTGCACGCTATCAAAAAATGGGGATGCAATTGCCAAATGCGCAAATTCATGCAAAAACTCTCTCGGAAACATCAAGGACTAACGTATTGATGAAATATGCAAGATCAATGCTAAATTTCTCATACTGAGAAAAACTTTGTGTCGAATAATAATTTGATTTATAAAGATAATTTATAATTTTGCATATTGAATGAGAGGAGCCGAATATCATAAGATTGTTTTATTTTATCCCTTCTTATATTGAATCCCTTAAAACTATTTTCTTGCTCATTAGCAAGTGGGATTGGCATATGAATAAACGATTAAAAAGAGTAAAAATACCTCTCGTAAACGCTCTAAAATACAAGAGGTATGAACATCAAGACTGCAAAGTTCACAAAAGTATCAAGAAAGAAAATACAGATCAAAGATTTGTTTGAAGAGGTGCACACTTCAAATTGACTTATGTCTCATAAAAAGAAGAAAATATGGCATAAAAACTGCTCTGCATAAAGAACCATTCATGGAGAATATTAAATCAAAACAAATCCCGAAAACATTCCAATTCACATACCATAAACAGACTCATTGCTGTTCTCATAGCCATTTATTCTAAGCTTTTATTTTTCTCTAAGAGAAAAACGGTTAAAGGAGTTGTTTATTCGGGTATTCTACCGTAAAGTGTGTTTCTATCTCTTCCTCTTCATCGAACTCAAAATCTTCATCACATTCAGGAAGACCAAAAATATCTGGATTGATGAAATAACAATCTTTTTTTGTTCCCTTCGCTACAATTTTATTTGTTTCTAATTCTTTGATACCTTCTTTAAAACTTTCAAAATTAAGATATTCTGGTTCTTGAATTAAAAGATCGCAAGTCAAAAATTCTTCAAGAATATCATGATCCAATGTTATCTGATCAAACCATAAATCCACATCATCCCCCTCATCTAACATTTTCCCTACCTGCCACAACATCACAAAAAATGCTTTCATACCACTAAATGATAACCCAAAAATCATACGCCGACACGACGAGGCGCCTGAAAAGGTAATTTGCGGAAGATCTTCAAATCCGAAATTTGAAGGAGGAAGTTTAAATGATTTTCCAATATTCTCAGGTCTTTCAAGAATAAAGGGATTTCGTTCATAGAGCAGAGTAAAATCATATTGGACCATTTTCATTTCTCCGTTAAAGAATTGACTTTATGAAAAATGCATATTATCAGTATGTTACCATTATGGCAGCTTACAATTCATCCAAACATGCTCCTGTAAAAAATTGTTCGATTTAAGTCATTCCATTGTTATTTGAAGCTTAAAAAGTCTTTTAGGATAAAACGCTCTAGTTCTCCCTCCTTTTGCAATAAGGCTAAATTTTGTAATGTCCAAGAAGAGAACATCAAAGGATTTTATACTCATAGATGAGAATTCAAAGATGAAGCCAATATGAACTTGTCAATATTTTTATAAACTTTTGGGAAAGCGTTGCGTGAAACCTTTTAATTTTCTCAGAGTTTTTGTTCGTTACAATTTTTTTGCTCATTTTAACGCATTATCATCGCATCCTCAGAAGGGCACGTTTTATAGCAAATAGCGCTTATTTATCTCTTAAAAAATCTCTCTTTTATGCCGCACACACTTCAAAACCGCGCTTTTGAACGCGTGCACCAACACGTATAAACGAGCAAAGCACAAATTTTAAAAATTGAATTTCAAATTTCCAAAATATTTCGAACAATCACTTTGATAAAGACTTTTACCATTATCATTTTTGGGTGGCTAAAATATCCTGTACTGTTTTGACCAATTGATCTTCATCAACCGTCACTTGTGCTGGTCGACTTTCACGCCATGTTTGATTATCCTTAATTTCATAAGACAAACGCGCCCCTTCAATCAAATCTTTAATCTGTATTTTTCCGCTCTCACGTTCTTGTGAGCCTTGGATAACCACACAAGGCGCTTGGCGTCGATCTGCATATTTCATCTGCGCTTTTATCCCCGATGCCCCCAAATAGAGCTCAGCACGAATTCCCGCACCACGCAACTGCATCACCATTTTTTGATAACCAGCAACCGCCTCTGGCTCTTTATCCATCATCAGCACCACAACCGGCCCTGTTGTCTCCTTCATAGGCAACTTTTCAAGATTTTGCAAAGCAGCGATCAAACGCGAGACCCCGATTGAAAAACCTGTTGCTGGAATATTTTCACCACGAAAGCGTGCCACCAATCCATCATAGCGCCCACCACCACCAACGGAGCCAAAAACAACTTTCTGCCCATCATCATTGAAAACATCAAAAAGCAACGTAGCCTCAAAAACAGGACCTGTATAATAATCCAGTCCACGCACCACCGATGGATCAATCTTGATACGATTCTGAAAGCCATTTGCGGCAAAAATTGCTTGCATTTCCTCAAGCTCACGAATTCCCTCACGCCCTTGAACATGATCACCAACCACTTCTTTAAGAGCCTCAAGCGTTTCTTCTGCTGTTTCAGCTCCAGCAGCAGTTAAGGTAAGAATACACTCAATCTCTTTATCCTTAAGCTCCGCCCCTTTTGTAAAGTCACCACTTTCATCCAAACGCCCTTTTCCCAAAAGCAAACGCACCCCTTCAGAACCAAATTTATCCAGTTTATCAATTGCTCTTAAGACAGTTAAGCGCTTTTCAACCTGCTCATTTCCCCCCAAACCAATTTTCTCTAAAACGCAATCGAGAATTTTTCTGTTGTTCAGACGAATGGCATATTCATGATGCTGAAACCCTAGTTTTTCCAAACTATCGGCTGCCATCATACAAATTTCGGCATCAGCTGCTACCGTTGGTGTTCCAACAATATCCGCATCAAACTGCATAAATTGCCGAAACCGCCCTGGACCTGGTTTTTCATTGCGAAAAACAAAGCCAAGACGATAACTGCGATAAGGCTTTGGCAAAACTTCAAAATTCTCGGCAAAATAACGAGCAAGAGGCGCGGTAAGATCATAGCGCAAAGACATCCATTGCTCATCATCATCTTGTAGCGAAAAAACGCCCGCATTTGGACGATCTGAATCCGGTAAAAACTTACCCAGCACATCTGTATATTCAAAAATTGGAGTTTCTAGCGCTTCAAAACCGTAAAGTTCATAAACTTCACGAATTTGCGCAATCATTGTTTCAGTTGCATACAACTGTGCACTTGTACGATCAACAAACCCACGGGGTAAACGGGCTTTGGTTTTTTCTTGTTTTGATGACATGTTTTTCTCTAACAACAATATATATTCACCGATAACGTGTGTCTATCTTATAGAAACAAACGCTGCAATAACTTTATCAACTGGAAACTGGTAACAATATGCATAAGCTTTTGCTTTTAAAAGATGCAAACCTTTACCCTTAAGGCAATCTACTGAAAATATTTGCATTTTCAATAGGAACATAGCCCCCCGCTCAACATGAAATGCCCGCTTAACATTCAATGAAAAGACATCTGTGCTTGTTGAAAGAAACCTCAAAGCGACAGTTGATTCTTGATAAATCGGAAGCATCCCCCTCAAAACCCCTCCCTCTCAGAATTCTTCGGATTTATTACAGATGCAAAAATCCTCAAGACATCAGTGTGCTTTGCGCTTGTTCTGCAAAATGATTGATAACATTTTTTAAATCAACAATATTTCGTCCAGCATCTGTAATAGAGCGTGATACAGAGGGAATAACATTCTGCAAAAGTCTTTGTGGAAATTGATTTGCTAGTTGTGTCATTGTTCCACCTTGAGCGCCAATACCCGGAACGAGAAACAGACTATTGTTTAACTGCTCAATTGTATCTTTTGATTCAGATCCTAATGTCGCTCCTATAACCGCACCTATGGGGCCAATATTATGATGGAGAACCGAAGACTGACTATTATAATCACAAATACACTGTGCAAGATGAAGAGAGAGTGTCTGATCACCAATAAGCGCATTTCGTATTTGTTTTCCCTCTGGATTAGAAGACTGAACAACCACAAAAACCCCTGCTCCAGTTTCTTCTGCAACCTTTATCAGAGGAATAAGAGCATCAAAACCCAAAAAAGGATTAACTGTCATGGCATCCACCTTGAACGCACTGCTTGAACCAAGCCAAGCCTTACCATAGGCTTCAGCAGTAGAGCCAATATCCCCCCTTTTTGCATCCGCCAGAACCAATATGCCTTGTTCGTGTGCATTTTCAATCAGTTCTTTGAGAGCTTGAAGACCTTCCACACCATATAATTCAAAAAATGCGACTTGCGGCTTTATAATCCCTACTTTACCAACAACTGCTGTTAAGAGAATATCACAAAAATCTTTTAGACCTTTATAATCAAAGCTTAGTTTCCACGATTGCAAAACTTTATGGCTCGGATCAAAGCCAATACAAAGAGGTCCATAGATTTCACGATTTTTAAAAAAAGTTGAACGAAACATTTTATATCCTAACAAGGTCTCTCTTTAAACTTTTTGATACAATCAAAAAGAAAAGCATTTGTCAAAAGAATACAATAGCGAAAACACAAAGAAAGAGCTCTCTATACAAAATGTGCTTTTATTTATGAAACATAAATATATTCCCATTCGTAACGCTTATCATATGTTTATCAACCAAAACATTGTCATGAAATAAAAATTCAACTTTATGAAAGAATATAAACAAAACAGCATCTATATTATAATGACCTCATAAAGCCCTATAGACATGCCTTGTCGTTTTCACCCCCTTTTTTTATGATCAACAAAAACTCTCTATGAACGCGCTTTAAACAAAGTTTCAAAAGAAAATGCCCCACCATGATGATCTCGATCTTAACTTTAGATCTTTCCTATTCCTTTTTAGCTGCTCTATATCCCTTTTGGAACATAATTAGCAAAAAGGCATTGTATCTCCAGCATATTCAAGGAGATAAAACATGGAAACTCGCATTCCTGAAAACACA